>NZ_CP157436.1:0-137771 GCF_041021915.1 Acinetobacter yuyunsongii
CCAGAGGTAGTAAAAGAAATACTAGATTTTAAAATTGAAAAGATTGATAAGATTATTCATAGTGAAGATTTTAAAAGAAACCATTCCAATTTCACCAAATTTTCTTGGCATAAAGGTATTGCTGCTGAAAATGGAGGTGGTTCACATCGATTAGCTTATGTAATTAAACTTTGTCAGTTTTTTAATATTAGTGCTCCTTACAAAACAAATTTAATAACCTATTCTTTAAATAGAGATACTTTGGAAAGCTTGTTTTCAGATTTCTCAATTTATATTTGTTTTGACTTTCTTGTTAATAGTTTCCATACATTGCTAAGAAAGGGAAATAATGATGATATTGAATATTACAGTTATACATATTCACCCTCATTCAAGAACAATGGAAAGCCAGATATAGTTTTTTTATCATTAAGAATAACTATCAGTCAAAAGTATTTCGATACTTTTTGAACAAACACCTTAATTCTCAAGATGAGTTAAGGGGAATCCTGTATGACTTGATCCTGTAAGATAATGCCACTTTAAGGATGAATTCAAGATAGTATCAAAGTCTTTTATTTCAATAATATATTTGATTTTTGGTTGTAAAACACAATATTCTTCAGCTGAATGGCCAATGTAACTTTATGCCACTTTAGCAATGGCTCAGTTTCCACGAAAGGTTTTAAATAATGGCAAACTTACCTAACTCTTACGCTCTACCTCTAAAAATTGTTTCTACACGCCTCAACCACATGAAAACAGAATTAACTGGTGTAATGAAAAAGATTGAGCAAAGAGCAATATACAATCAGAAAATGAGGAAAGACCATTCCGATGATATTCAATTATTGCTGACATGGGACGATTGGATCTACGCAGCACTTGATTGCAACCATGAGCTTAAGCAGGCCAGAATCGCAAAAGAGAACGAAATAGCACGGCAGACAAGTGTTATTGAAAAAATGCTCAACAATTATAATAACAATCTGCCTTTTGGTAAGGGAATTGATAAAGGCAAATCCGCAAACGGATCTGTATATGAGCAGGCTTTACAGAATATTAAAGGTGTTAAAGGCTATAAACCTGCATGGGCAAGCAATCTCAAAGTCGGTGATCATATCCCTAAAGAACTGCTCGATGAGCTGCCAGTAACCACAGGAGAATTGGTAACACTTGGGAACTGGATGCTGACCAAAAATATTTATCGTTTTGAAGATATTGTGATTAATGAAATTCTGAAAACAGGTTTCGATGGAGTCATACCGAATTATATTATCAATCTTCCTGATCTATGTATTTATATCCAAACTGACAATGCCAAGCTTATGTTTGAAGAAAATCTGGTGATGGGAGTACTTTTCTGCGTTACTGAGCTTTGTGGACAGCGAGTTTTGGTTTCTACCATGTATTTAGATACTGGTATGCCTCGAACTATCGTAATCACGCTAAATGAAGATCTGGATATTGAATCAAGTCTAGGTGATTTTGTTGATGAGTTTCAGCAAGACTATGATCCTGAAACCATGCAGGATGATTTAAACGTTAGAATTGAGATCCAAAAAAAATTAATCAACCTTGTACTCTGGTTTAGCCAACAAAAACCTGAAATTTCACCTCCGATCCCAGAGGGCACTAAACCTGTTCAATTCACTCATGTAAAGAAAGAGAAACGTCTTTTTGAAGCATCTAAGTATAAAACTTATATGATTGGTACGGAAACAGCCAAAGAGTTTACTAAAATTTATCAGGAATTAGAGACAGCAAAAACTCAGGCCAAAGGTTCAGGTAAACGAACTCCTCACCTAAGACGTTCTCACTGGCATTTGTATTGGTATGGAAAGAAAGGGAAAAATGAACGTTATGACTTTAAGTTGTTGCCGATCACTATGGTAGGCGGTATACCGAAAAATTAAATATAATTCTCAAAAAGCAGTAGAAATTTAACACGTTTGGCAATTAAAGCTTGTAGTGAATCTCTACTGCACAAATACTGATAAATTAATTAATAACTAAAACAAAAGTTTGTAAAAAAATAAAGGTCGCAAAAGCGACCTTATAAACATTTGAGTCCGAACGACGCCCGAAGTTCTTAAAAACTTAAATGAATAAAATTCGAAAACTTTACTCAAATTTTTAAAAACTTAGTGACACGAAATCAAAGATTAGGTATCACACCTCGCTCAACGCTTAATTTGACAACTGCGTGCTGACTAATATCATGTGGCTTCAAGGTTGTCTTAGCCAATGTAACGTCTTTCAGCAAGAACTCAATTAATATAGTATCATCAACGCAGAAAAAGTCAATTCTGTACTTTATAAACCTTTAAAAACTGTAACTTATGCAATTATCACCTACTCTAGTCACTGTAAATCAGGATCAATTTTGGGAAATAAATGGAAATATTGACCTTGCCATTATACCTGCAAATACAATTGATGGGATTCCTTTTGAACTTCCTATTAGACTTCAAGATGGTAATAAAGCATTTGGATACAAGCACATTCTAGAGCGACACGGTCATGAATTTACTAAATTAAGGCCACCTTGTGATGTTTTTGAATTTATATACAAAAAATTAGCACAAGGTGGAGCATTTCATTATCAGACACATAAAAGAAAAACACTATTTATGAGTATGCACCCATCAGGTGTTCTTATACTTGAGTACGTTAAAAATGGTAAAAACTCCTATTTATCTATTGTAACCTGCTACACAAGACAACGTGGTGTAGATGGAGATCGTGTTGGAAGTTACTCTAGTCGTTTCCAAGTAAAGCCAAGTTTAGTTCAGCCAATTAATGTCAGTAATTTACAGGCTAATGGACAACAGAATACTGTCCAAGAGATAGCAGCTACAGAGACAATTGCTGTGACAAACGATTCTGCTTAATAATATCGAAAACCTATAAATAATAAATCTGTTGTGTTTTCTATGGATTAAATACCATAGAGAAACTTTAACCGTTCTTTCTCTTTTTCAAATTCAGTCTCAAAATCAAATCCTATATGTCTTTTACTCCATTTTGAAGAATAGCTCAAAGCAATCCAAGCATCATAATGAATAAAAGGATTAAGTCCGATAGTGTTCCCAAGATTTTCATCCACATAAGTCGATAAAGTAATATCTAAGTGCATTCGACAGCTTTTTTTGAAATCCCAATCATTTACAAATAATAGGGTTGCAGAATATGCCATTAAAGGATTATTTGCTCTCGCTTTAGCAACGCTACGTCCTAGTTTTTGATAAAAAAACTCACTGTGATCAATAATATGCAATGATAGTCGTGTAGCAAGTTTATATTTTTCATCAAGCCTAGATCTATCAAACTCATACATACCATGATTTTTTTTTGATAGAGAAATGGCTTTTCTAATAATAGATTTTTTTGATAATATATAATTTAATCCATTAATATCTCTAATATCATAAGGATACATAAAATTAGTAGCTAAAGATTCATAAACCTCCTCATCTAAATCAAACCAATCATTCTTCAAAAGCTCTTTATCGACAATATATTTTTCATCATTCCTTTTTGAGCGAGTAATAGATTTTCTTAAAACATTTAATTGATGCTTACTATACTCTACCAAAATATCTTGGTTAGAACGCATTTCATAAAACCACTTCCTCATATTGCGAATATCTGATTGATTAAAATAGTTATTATATATAGCTGAACAAACTAATTTTCGGATTGCTTCTGTAACCTCATTACCAGATCTTGATAAATTTATAACTGAATCCTTTTCAACGTGAATAAGACTATCCTGACCAGAATAGTAGTCACAAAATAATAAGTGTGCATCAACACCATTATTGTTTTTAAATGCAAAATGAGCCTGTTTTACAGCTATATTAGAGATAGGGGATATGCTTTCATTGACCACTCTAGCTCCAACAACACCACAGCAAGGACATTCAATATCAATTTTTACAAATTCCGCAAAATTTTTATCTTTAAGATGGTCGTTAAAAAGACGTTTCAATTGCTCTACATATAGCTCTCTTTTGAAACTTTTTGAGTATGCTGTAATTGCCATAGTAAAGCCCTGACATGGTTATATCATTATGGAATTTAAAAAATCTATTCTTAGATTCTATCTATTAAAAGCTTTGTTGCATAAATAAATTTCATCCCCATACATGTTAGATGAATACAGAATCAAAAAGCCGATACAAAACAACGAACTGGTCTGAGTACAATCAGGCTTTACGTCAACGGGGTGCTTTCACCATTTGGTTTGATCCCCAAATGCAATGGTCTGCAACACCTACTGGAAAAAAAGGACGTCAACCTACCTACACTGATATAGCAATTCAATTTGCCCTGACGATACGAAACCTGTTCCAACTGGCTTTACGCCAAACACAAGGTTTCATTCAAAGCCTTTTTCAAATGGCTCACCTCGACTGGAATATTCCAGACTTCTCAACATTGAGTCGGCGAGCAGATAAGCTCCAGCCACTTCTACATAAATCAGCAAAAAATCCACAGGAAGACTTGCATATTTTAGTTGATAGCACAGGGATCAAAGTTACAGGTGATGGGGAATGGGTGCGTAAAAAACATGGCGTAAACCAACATCGTCAATGGCTGAAATTACATCTTGCGACAGATGCAAACAGTGGAGAAATACAAGCGGTTGAAGTCACCACCTGCCAATATGGTGATGCTGAAATGCTCCAACCTCTTTTAGATCAAATTGATGAACCCATTGCATCTGTCACGGCTGATGGTGCTTATGACACAGTGAATTGTTATGATGCGATTTTGAAACGGCAAGCAAATGTAATTATCCCTCCTCGTTCCAATGCTGCTTTATGGGCAGAAAATGAAATTGGTAAAGCAAGGAATCATGCAGTACAAGGCTGTTGGGACAAGGGTCAAAAGCAGTGGAAACGAGATATTGGTTATCATCGACGATCCAGAATAGAGGCTAAAATGTTTGCCTTGAAACGACTTGGACAAGGTGTATCTAGTCGATGCTTTAATCGTCAGATGGTTGACTTGCAAATAAGAGTCGATATTTTGAATAAATTTACTCAACTTGGTACAGCTAAAACGGTGGCTGTTGCATAAATATCTGAAGATTAGAACAACTCTACCTTTCGTCTATTTGTGCAACAAAGCCTCTATTAAATTGTTCAAATGTAATTGTTTTTGAATTATATTTATTCATATTTTTCAATAAAATACTTTTACCACTATACAACTCAGCATTATATTGATTAAGAAAATAATATATAAATACATGAACTTATTTTTAACTATAAATTATTCATTATTTTAAACCATGTTTGATTTCAATGTTTTGTATATATATCATTCATCTTGAATTTGTTACGTTTTCAAGATATGAAAAATCGATACTTCTTCCTCATTGATGTCAACAACTGCTACGTCAGTTGTGAGCGTGTCTTTAATCCTGCGCTTAGTAAGTGTCCAGTCATTGTACTTTCAAATAACGATGGCTGCGTTGTTGCACGTTCTCCAGAAGCAAAAGCACTAAAAATTAAGATGGGTGTACCAATTTTCGAAATAAGAGAAATAGTTGAAAAACATAAAGTCGTAGTCCTATCTAGTAACTATGCAATGTATGCTGAAATGAGTAGAAGATTTCATAATATTCTTAGGGAAATTACTTCGGAATCAGAGTGCGAGTCTTACAGTATTGATGAATCATTCATAGAAGTAACTGCCTATGTTAAAAATTATAATTTGACCCAATTTGCTCATTTCATATTACAACGTATTTTGATGTGGCTTGGTCTGCCATGTTGCATTGGTATTGGCCGAACTAAAACAGAATCCAAAATAGCTAATCATATTGCCAAAACCAATAAAGAATTTCAGGGGGTATGTAATCTCATAGAAATGGATAAAAGTATAAAAACTCAATTCTATTCAACCATTGAAGTGGGGGAGGTATGGGGAGTAGGGCGAAAAAATGGAAAAAAATTGAATGACTTAAATATTAAAACTGTATTGGATCTAGTAGCAAGCAATGCTAATGAGATCAAAAAGAGGTTCAGTGTCGTGATGGCCAGAACAGTTCTGGAGTTACAGGGAATCTCCTGCATTCCAATCGAGCCTTGTGCTCCTGATAAGCAGCAGATTATCTCATCGAGGTCTTTTGGGCAAAGAGTTACCAACATAAATGACTTGAAAGAAGCTATTGGTATGCACACACAAGATGCTGTAAGGCGATTGAGATCAGGAAGACAGCTTTGCAGTACCATAACTGTTTTCGCAGAATCCAGTTATTTTGATAAACGAGAATCCTACTATTCTCGATCAATTGTTTTTAAATTACCTGAAGCAAGTGATTGTGTTACGGATTTCGTAAAATTATCGACATACATGATAAATCATGTTTATAAATTTGGAGTAAAATTTAAAAAATGCGGAGTTGTACTTACTCAACTTGAACCGAAAAACAAACATACCTATGATTTATTAACTGACATGAAGATTGTTGAAAAAAAAGAAAATTTTATGATTGCTTATGAGGGTGTACATAATAAATATGGTAAAAAGAAACTTGCACTTGGTACTTGTTATTTACCAAATAGAAATTGGTCAATGAGTAGAGGAAATGTTACACGCAATCCTTTCTGTTGGGATGAGTTATTACGTGTTAATTAATGTCAAATCAAACTGTTTCACAACAGAGTTCCAATCTGGTTTAAAGCTATAAGGCATTAAAATGGAATTTAAAAACCCATAAAAAATATGGTGCGTTTCTTTATTAGTAACATTATTTTCTAACAATATGCTCTGAATATAATTAAACTTCCAACTATCATAGCAAATAACAATTTTATGTATGTTATGAAGATGACTTAATTCTGCCAAAGCTTTATTAATAATACATGATCGATTATCTAAATCAAATGCACGATCAATAAACCACGAATATAAAGCTTTCAATTTTTCGATTGAGGAAGTTATATGAGGTTGACTACAAGTAGCATTGATAGATGAAATTTGATTCTCAATTTCAAATTCAAGGCAAGCTTCGATTAGTTGCTCTTTTGACTTAAAGTGCCGATAAAAAGTCATCTTTGCCACAGAAGATTCTTCAATAATTCTATCGATACCCGCACGTCCAAAACATTGTTCACTAAAAAGTCTGTGAGCAGTCTGCAATATTATACTTCTCTTGGATGATGCACGATCAATGGTATAACTGACTGACATATTCATTCAATTAGCCTCAACTTGCGAACCTAAGTTTGCCAATAAAAATACAGTAATTGCATCAGCATTTTTGTCTACATCAAACTGATTTAGAATTTTTCTTAAATCCTGAATCTTTAATTCACTTAAAAGAATACTGCCAATTCCAGAAGCAATTAATGAGAAATTAAAAATGAGTAAAATTGCCCAATGCAAGTTTTTATTAGAAATATTATTTAAATACAAAATAACGAAAAGGAAAATTGAAAACTTGTAAGGGTTTTTTATATTTTCAACGAAATCAATAGACTCGAAATTTAGAAATGGAAAATATTTTTTTATGATAGATATATAATCATTTTTCATTAAACCAGAATGGTTCATGGCATTAATTAAGAAATGATTAGATTCAAGAATTTTTAAAACATGATCCTGTTCTTCTAGAGTACAATTAGAAATAGTAATATTATCAATTAAACTTGAAATATCAGAATGCAAACGAATTGGATTATCGGAAAATATAACCTGAGATTGAATATGACTTACAAACTCTTTCTGATATTTTAACAACAAATCTTCAATAGATTTAAAATCATACTTATTAGGTAGCAAATATTCATTGATTTCAAATTTATTTTGAAAGTTATCATTAACTGACATAATTATTCCTTACAAGTTCATTTAGAATCTTGAAAAAAATAAGACCTCGTAAGGTCTTATTTATAGTTCTAGAAAGATCGGGTAATTGAGTTATCAATCTTAAGATCTTTGTCTTGCTGAACCTTTTTGATATTTTCACGATCTGGATGGCATTCTAACAAGAAATCCATCATTTTGTCAGCATTACGAGTTTTATAGAATTCAGTCATGTTCTGTCTGAAATCAATAGCTTTTTCAGGAGGGATCTTAATTGCGTCCAAACCTGCACTAAGCAATACACCATTCATCATCAAATGAGCTGTGCGCTTTTCACCCTCAAATGTGAATTGGTTCAATGAACCGAAAAGAAAAGTAGCCATTCCTTTTTCTAATGGATTCTTTATTGAATTTAAAACTGCAATACCATCAATAAATTGCTTATTTAACTTGATAGCATCTTCTTCTGTCTTTATAGGCTTATGAGAATAATTATGTCTAATTGCAACGTGAGGCGTAAATGTTGTCTCTTTGCCTTCGCCCCGTAATACGCCTGCTTCAATGGATTCATCTTTAGAAACTAATCGATTAATTTCTAAATAATTTGATTTATCCAATCTAAACGTATTGTTGATTACAGATTCAGATACGAAGTTCGCTCCACTGATAAGATTCACAACTTGCTTTTGGTCACTTACACTGTGCCCCCCAACAGATTGGCCTTTTATCAGCTGCTTAATCTCATCCAGTGAATAGGGATTACCTGCCACAGCAGCAGATCCATGAACATGCTCTGCTAGAGTCATGTTAAAATTCTGAATTACTTGTGCTCGATGGTAGGTAGGTATTTCTTTCGGCATTAAATCAGGATTCCAATCAAATCCTAACTTTTCTTTAATGAAGCTCATATTGTCACCTTTAGTTATCAGATTCTCTATCAAAGATGAATCTTGGTTAACATTGTAATAAGCTTTTAATTGTTTTTCATAGCCTGTAGCAACCCATTTTGGTAAATCACGGTAGACATCATGGATAACACCGTTTTTCAATTCCATTACAAGACTATGTGGTTCATTCCTGACACTGTTATCAAAAACAAAAGTTTGATCAGCATACATAGATGCTTCAGCTATAAGAGGGATAACACGTTCATATCGTTGCCTAACTTTATCCTCATCCACACCATGCCCACCCTCCAAAACACGATCCTGAATACGCTCTAAAGCGAGTTCAGGAGAGTCTAAATGAATATGGTACAAGGTTACAAAATAGCCCTTATCTTTGGCTTCTTTGATGAGATCCAATTTGGATGGATGAGAGAAAACGGTTTCTGCTATAAATGATTTTTTATTATCTATATATCTTTGACGCTCTTGTTCAGCCCACTTCGCAGCTTCATAAGCGTGGCTAGGATCTTTGGTAAATTCACCAAAATGTTCCTTTTGCCAAACGTCCGCATTGATAAAGGCAATGTCAAAATTGAACTTTTCAAAGCGAGGTAAAATTTGTTCTTGTATTAGTGTAGATTTACCTGAACCATTTCCACCTGCGACTATAACTGCAAATTGTGGTTCAGGATTTTTATCACGTTCTGTCATAGCTTGCTGTGGACTCACTTGTTTTTTCTTGATTTTTTAATTTTTGTAGTTTCTCAGCTTTAGCTTTTAAAGTGGCACGTAATTGATCATTTACAGGGTGTTGAGGATTACGAGCAGCTGCTCGTTGATCTTCAAAAAGACCCTCAAGGATTTCCTTGCCAGATAGATGTTTTGCATCTTTTTCAGTCATAATATTCATATCATTGCACCTCTATGTGAAGATACTTTTCATTTGATTAAATTATAACATAAGTAGAATTTTCGGACTTTTTTTTGCAAATTTATACATATTTTTTCATTAAGAATTAACTTAAAATAGGAACTGAGCAAACTGGCTATCAGGGTAAAAATGTATATTGATAAATGGAGAAATAAATTAATCACAGAAAACAAATCACCTTTAACAATAAAAGGGTACGAGGAAGCATTGGTGCATTTTCTTGATTATATAAAGACAGATATTTTGGTTATTGAGAAATCTGACATATACCAATTTATTGCACATAGACAGCAATGTGGAATTTCAATAGACACCATAAAAAAGGAAATAGCAGGTATAAAAAACTATTTCAAATATTTATTTAATGAAGAAATTATAAATTCAAACCCAACCATTGATATTAAAATCAAAGGCGAGAATAAAAAACTACCAAATTATCATTCGATCAATGTTATGAATGATGTTCTTGATAATCCTGTAAAACCAGATCCAAAATATAAGACAAACCAGATTAGAGATCTAGCCTTAGTTGAAATTGCTTATAGCTCAGGATTACGACTTGAGGAATTACATAGTTTAGAAATATGCAAAATTAACACGGATGAAAAATTATTAAGAATTACTGGTAAAGGTAATAAAGAACGTATCGTACCGATTGGCTCGAAAGCAATACAAGCCTTAGAATTATGGCTACTTGAACGTAATCATATAATGCAAAAGAATTTAAGCCAGAATCATGATTATGTCTTTACAACTACTACAGGTAAGCAACTTTCTCGAACCCAAATCAATGAACGTGTAAAGAAGTTATTTAGGGATAAAGGCATAACTCAGAAATCAAATCCTCATACCTTAAGACATACATTTGCCACACATTTACTGTCATCTAAAGTAGGTATTCGGGATATTCAGGAAATGCTAGGCCATGCGGATCTCAATACTACGCAGATATACACTTATGTCGATGAAACAACCATGAAAGAGGAATACAACAATAGTCATCCAAGAGCAAAAAGCCGAACTTAATAAACCGTAAAGTAGGCTAATTATGTTAAATAAAAGCTACATATTATTGATTCTAAACAAGTTTTTCATTCATCATACTAAACTTGTTATTACTTTCTTACTAAACTTGTAAAAGACATAAAATATTAAACTTTTCCAGCTTTCCAAACTATTAACTCAACATCCTCTGTATCTTCTAGTTGGTATAGATAAGCATTGTGTTGGAGAAAAATTACATTCACGTTTAATTCCCTGTTAACGCTATAAGCTGATAACCATGTTTCGTACGATTCAATGCATACATCTAAAACTGAATATGCTATTACTTCAAGAAAGAATGTGAGTTGTGGTGACCAATTAAAAATTAGCTCAGATTTTCCATCTTGATTTTTTTCATTGTTTTTGGTTATCCAATTTGTTGCCGTGAGAAGCTCAATACCTTTTATATAGTGATAATTAGAATTAAATTGACTATCATATGTAAAAAAGTGATTCATTTTATTGAAATTAAGCCAATTATCTTCAATCAGCATACATATGTAATGAAATGGGCATAAGAACTTTAAATGCCCATTTACTGGTTTTTCAAATCGTAACCACCCACTCGATTTTGTCCATCCGACATAACAATCACAATGCATGTGCTTATTTTTTATACTTTTTATCTTCTGTTGAGCTAATTCGATAAATGCATGACTCTTATTATCATTAATGCATGCTAATAGGTAAAACTGTAGAAATTCTTTATACGAATATAATTTGGTAATTGCACTCAACTCTTCTAAAAGATGTTTCCCAAATCTAATAACGATGGCTTCTTTTCTGCATATATTTAAATCTTCTTTACATAAATCAAGTATTTGTTCTGATGATTGTATAAATTGAAGTTTACCGAAAAGTTCCTGAAGAGATTTATTGCTATATCGGGTACAGCCGAGATACGTGTAAAAATAGGACAAATAAAATTTGTCAATAGAAAAACGAGTTATTTTTCTACTTTTTGCTCATTTCTACCATCATTTTTACCAATTTGAACTAACAAATCCTGTAGTTGAGACAGCATACTTTGTTGCGTCTCAAATTTCGTTTGGCTTGCTACTAGGCTACTTTGCAATTCTTTGTTCTGTTTAAATAGATCAGTTTTTTCTTGAGCTAACTCATTTAACTGTATCTCCAATTTTTGGATAGTTCCCTGATGGGTTTGTAATTCAGATAACAAGGATGCTTCATGCTGTTTGACTTGCTCTAATTGCTTACCTACGTTATCCAAGGAATTTTCACATCTTTTATTATTTTGATTAGAAATTGATAATTCCGTTGTTAATTTATTCTTTTCTAAAGAAAGTTCATTTAACTTATCTTGTTTAACAATAATTGTCTGCTGTAGCTGTCTCGCTTCTGCTTGAAGTGACTGAATCTGGTGATCAAACCGACGTAAATCCTGCTGACGTTGTTCTTTAACAGACTCTCTATAGTGGTCTAAGGACTGTTGAGCGTGTTTAAATTTTTCTTCTAAACTACATAGGTATTCTTTATTTTGTTTCAACGACTCATTTAGATTAACAACCTGTTGCTCCAGGCGATTTTTAGCAATTATTTCCTGATCTAAAGAGATTTTTAATATCTCATTGATTTTTTGTTGTTCATTCATGCTGATATCGCATTCTTGAAGAACCATTTTTGTTTGGCTTAATTCATTACGTAAAGCTTGTATTTCTTCTTTAAATCTTTCCTCCTTGATTTGGCTCGTTTCTTTAATTTTTTCTATCTCTACATTTGCTTCTATGTGGAGTTGTTCAGCCAACCGTATAACTAAACTTTGTATAGTTTCACTCACGGATAGATTCTGTCCAATACCCTGCTCGCCATCTTCTTCTAGTTCTTTCAGATATTTATGGATTGTACTTTTTGAACCAGTATTACCAAGTTCAATTCGAACAGCATCTACAGATGGATACTTATTTTGAGAGATAAGTACATCTCTTGCCTGCTTAACCATATTTTTAGTTAAACCTGATCTAGACATCATCAAATCCTTTTTCAATTAATCATACTGTATTATGTAATACATAATAACATACTGGGATTATCTACATCTTGGCTATTTTGTATCAAATAACTAACACAGGATAATAAGACATTATCCTGTGTTATAGTGAAATATGATAATTTTGCCAGTCAGATGGTTACATATGACAATAAGGTTGATTAGCCGTAGTAATTCAGCCTCTCACTGTGGGTAAATTAATATGGACAAAATTGATTTTTACTTAAAAGCCTCTATTAGAGAGAACACTCAGAAAAGTTACGCAAATGCAATTCAGCATTATGAATTTGAATGGCAAGGACTTTTACCCGCAACCGCAGATCGTATCACTCATTATTTAACCGATTATGCTGGTGCTTTATCCATTAATACACTTAAACAAAGACTTGCTGCCTTATCTCAGTGGCATATAGAACAAGGTTTTCCAGATCCCACCAAAGCACCAATAGTCAAAAAAGTCTTAAAAGGAATTAAAGCAGTTCATCTAGCTCAGGAAAAACAAGCGAAACCTTTGCAACTTATCCAATTAAAACAGACAGTGGACTATCTTGATCAGGTTATAGAACAGTCTAAAAATTCTGGAGAACGTGCAAAGCAGCTTCGTTATACTCGAAATAAGTCATTATTATTACTAGGATTTTGGCGTGGATTTCGTGGAGATGAGCTTACAAGGTTAAATATAGAGGATATTGAAATTCATTATGAGGGAATGAGTTGTTATCTTGCAAAAACTAAAGGTGACAGAGCATTAAATGGGCAATATTATCAGGTGCCTGCACTCAAGCAACTTTGTCCTGTTCAGGCTTATTTAGACTGGTTGATGGTAAGTGAATTGACATCTGGAGTGGTGTTTAGATCAATTAATCGTTGGGGACATATTTCATCTGATGCCCTACATATTGATAGTTTAATTCCTCTTATTCGAGATGTTTTTTCTAAGGCTGGTATTGAATCCGCAGAATTATATAGCGCTCATTCTTTACGTCGTGGTTTCGCTCATTGGGCGAATGAGAATGGTTGGGAAATTAAGGATCTTATGCAATATGTAGGCTGGAAAAACATCAACTCTGCATTGAGATACATGAATAGCTCTCAGAACTTTCAAAAAATCGATCTTTAAATATAAAGTTTTAAAGATGAAGATTTGAATTTTCAGTTATTTTGATTGAACTCCCCACACTGATTTAGTATTTTAATTGTCTAATAAATGCACTCAGGAGAATCTAAATTAATAAAAATTAAAGAATTCTGATTTGCAATAAGCATGAAATTAAATATACGTTATAAACTAACTAAATAATAAATTTAGTTAGTGGATAGAAATTTTCAATTTCTGGACGAAATTGATAGAGATTGGTAGCATATGTTTAAAAAATAAAGTTACAAACACATGATTTTAAAAAATATATTCTAATTTCTAAATTGAAGTCTTAAATGAACTTTAAGACTTCAATTTTCCATATTAACAATATAGTTGTAAACTAAAACTGCCTACTTGATCAGAGGCCAATTTTCTTTTCCAACTTTGCTAAAAGCTTTAGTTCTTTAGGCTCTAAAGAATTTTGTTGATCAAGTAGTCTACCCCACATAACAATATCTGATTGTATACTGGCACAGACCCAAGCATTAGGGCTAGTGTCATTTTTTCGAATTACTTTAAAGCCCATATGTAATGCTGCACAAATAAAGGCTCCATTTGACACATATACATTATCAAAGTGGTTCAACTGACGGTGGTAGTATTCAACACTATGTTTAAATGTATAACTACTTAGATTGTAGCGAGTAGCTTTTATTTTTTTCAGATGCTGTAGATACATACAGCATCGCTGACATTCATCAAGCGCTTTTTTTAGGCTTTGTCTATTCTTTTTAAAATTTTGAAGATATTCAGCTTTAGAGTCCTGAAAAGTATACCGTTTATAAAAAGATTCATGGTATGAGTCAGAGTAGCCAAAGCCGTTATAGTCTAGTAGAGGTTCTTGCTCCAGAATTCTTTCAATATCAGCCAATGTAATTAAATGATTTAATGAGTCTGATTTTTTTTGAAGTTGCGCCATTGCTAAAGCCCATGGCTTATTCATTTCTTTGAAAGAAATTACATCAAGTGCAGCAGTTTGTGTTTTTACTTGTTCACTTTTGACAAGTTCTTTGGCACGTTTTTTTGCTCTCTGAACAGATAATCCTGATGGGAAAACTAAGTTTTGCATAAGTGCTAACCTTATAGCTCGCCATTTTCATTGTGCAGCCCACATCACCCTTATGGCATACAATAAGGATAGGAATATTCATCTCAAGACGAGAAATATACATTATCGCAAGGGGATATTCGCCAACTCAACTAAAGTTGAGCGGTGGACTGACTAGCATAGTATTGTTGCTCAATCTCAAATTAACCTCCAAACAAGTAAATGTCAAAATATTTTTAGTATGGAATAGAAAAGAGCTCTTTTGAAATCTTTCTTAGAATATGTAATTCTTATAAGATTTTGATTTTTATTTAACTTTAGATAGGGCGTGTATAGACTATGAAAATAGCATCATTGCTTTTACAGCCTAGAGAATAGGTCAAAAAAGTTGACTTATCCTAAAAGTAGGACAAAATTTCTCACATCTTCATTACGTGGAAATTCTTGAGATAAAATATTTATAATACTTTTTGGATATTTATGAATTTTACCTTAAATTGATTTAAATAAAAAAAATCATTTGATTGTTAGTCGTACTAAACGTAATTTTAATTTATTTTCCAAAAAAGCTTGACCTTAAACCTACCTTTAATCTTAGTATTTCTTCTATATTGAATAGGAGAATTTTCACTATGTTTAGCAATTTCAATTTACAACGGTCACTTTCAGTAATATCAATTGGCTTAATTCTAAGTATGTCTGCTAATGCCATAGATACTAATTCAGCTTCATCAACTACTGTAAAAGAAGCACCACAGACGACTGTCGTTGAATTTGGGCCATATAAGGTAAGTGTACCTAAAGGTGGCTATTATGACCGCTACCGTATGAATCCAAATCTGGATGAAGTTGCTAAAGACCCTGCTGCTGGAAATATTGATTACTTCCGAACAATCCCTAAAAAATTAGTAAATACACGAGTAGGTAAAGTTTGGTCGCCAAACTTTTACTATCGTACCAGCAATGTGCAGCTTTTAATTCTAGCACCAGTTGAGAAATTAAGAGCAAAACTCCCATCACCGCTCAAGCCATTACAACCCTTCCCTGGCTATGGGTTAGTTTCATTGACTTTTTACTCATACACAGTTGGCGATGTCGATCCATATGATGAAGTCTCTGTAGCAATTGCGGTTCGTCAACCAGGTGCTCATCAATTCAATGCGACAGAATTATTGAGCACTATGTTTTCACATCAATACTATGGTCATGTCCTTGCTCTACCTGTTGACACAGAGATTGCACGAGTTCGAGGTGTTTATGGTTATCAGTTACCTAAATGGCTAACTCCAATTGATATGCAAATTGGTGATAAAGAATTAAATGCCCATATTTTTAATACAGATGGAAAGCCTGATGTTAGTTTGATTGCTACCATACCTAAAATAAAAAATGTTAAACCGCAATCCCATATCGAAACTAAAACCATGTATCAATTAGTCGATGGTAAATGGCACAGCACATCTGTTGAATCTAACACGCTAGCATTTGGGCAAAAATTATTTCCTAAAAATGTTCAACTTGTAAAAAGTGGAGGCCCTATAAGTAAGTTACTTGATGACTTAGGAGCACATAAAGTTGTACGTCTTGATGTGGTTAAAGATACGCAACTGGCCTTAAGTATGCCTGTTCCTTTGAAAAACATGGATTAATTTTTATCTCGAAAATAAATATAAAAAAATGCTCTTTCTTTTTTAGTGAGAGCATTTTTTAGAACAATTTACTTTTTATCTCCCAAGTCCAATCTTATCTAGAATGCGAAAATAATCTGATGAAGACTCAAACTCAACTAACAAGTCAAATAAAAATTTTTGGAATTTTCCCAGGCGAATGTTTACGTTATGCTGAAGAGTTAGGGGCTGATGTTTCACCCATCTTAAAAATCAATGGATTTTCATCTATAGATGAAGTAATTGAAACGAATATTGATTTTTCCGTCATGCAAAAAATCATGACTGAAATATGGCGCATTTTACCAAATGAATCAATTGGATTTATAGCTGGAATACGCATACCGCCTACAGCTTATGGAAGCCTTGGACAAGCTATATTAAGTTGTGCAAATTTTAATGATGCTGTAAGTATTATTCTCCAATATTGGGATCTTATCGGTCGTGGTATCTCACTAGATGTAAAAATTAATGATCAGCAATGTAGTATTCGAATAAATACAGAATTTGCAGTCCAACCATTTTTAGAACGCTGGATGATCGAATCTTCTATAGCGGCAGTATGGCGATTTTTAAGTATAGTTATGCCAACCGAAAAGCAAAAAGTGCATGTTTTTTTTAAATTCCCCAGCCCTGTCCATTTGAAATCTGTTGAGTCATATATTTCAAATATTACATATGGATTTCCTATAACAGAGTTAGTTTTTCCGATCGGACTACTGGAAAAACCTTTTGATTTATATAGTAGTATAGGTTTACAACATGCCATTCAACAATGTGACATACAATTAAAAAAACTTACACAAATTCATTTATTATCAGAACAAGTCAAAATTCAGCTTGGAATATCAGCAAATGGCTATCCAAATATAGAGCAGATTTCAGAGATTCTCTCTATATCACCTCGTACTTTAAGGAAAAAACTACATGCAGAATCAAAAAAGTATTCAGTTTTAGTACAAGAAGCCAAGTTACTGGATGCAATAGATTTACTCAAAAACCCTAATTTTAATTGATCCTAGACAGTATCGTGGACAACCAGCCCCTCTAAACTTTTAATATATTTCTGTTCAAAGGCTTCTGGACTTAACCAGCCGTTTGCAGAATGTCTTCTGATCCGATTGTAATAAATTTCAATATAGTCAAACAAGACAGCATTCGCTTCTTTTCGAGTCGAAAATACACTGCCATGTACCACATGACCTTTTAATGTATGAAAGAAGCTTTCAGTCACTGCATTATCCCAACAGTTTCCACGTCTAGACATACTCTGAGTACAATCATTTGTCAGTAACAGCGCTCTAAAATCACGACTACAGTACTGTGAACCTTGGTCTGAATGTACCATAACACCAGTTGGATAACCCTGACGAGCCATTGCATAGTTAAACGTATCACACACCAACTGGCGGTCTATTCGATGGCTGGTTTGCCACCCCACGATACGACGGCTAAATAAATCTAGCATCACACATAAATACAGCCAACCTTGCTTAGTACGGATATAGGTAATATCCGTTGTCCAGATCTTATTGGGTTCATTGACCGTAAATTGACGATCCAACAAGTTAGGCGCTGTAGGCAAACGATGGTTTGAATCAGTCGTATGCTTGTATTTACGTGCAATCCTGCTACGTAAACCAAGCTTTTTAAGCATTCTTCCAACGGTTCGTTCGCTCATGCTGTAACCTAAATCATGCATGTCATGTACCAATGAAGGTGCACCCAATCGTGCATGATGCTGCCAATATACGGCTTTTAAATCATTATATTTCTGCGCTGGATTGGCCTGGCGTTTTCGCCAGGCATAATAGCCTGAAGTGCTGACACCCAGGCATTTACAGGCAGAAGATACATTGACTTCATTCACATCCAGATCTTGAATTACCGTGTACTTTTCTTGGCATGATCTGTCAGAAAGTACACATGCGCTTTTTTTAAGATGTCATTGGCTTCCCTGAGCTGTTTGACTTCTTTCTCTAATTCTAAGATCCGCTGTTGTTCTGGTGAAAGTTGACGTTTGCTTGAACCCACTGGATTGGCTTCACGAATCCATTTGTCTAAAGTTGAATAACCCACACCTAATTTCTGGGCGATTGCAGCTATAGGTTCGTGGGAGTTTGAAAGTGCATAATCAATCGCTTGCTGTTTAAATTCAGGACTAAAACGTTTAGCCATTTCTTGAATCTCCAAAGATTAAAGTTACGTTATCTTTAGAGGGACGTGCTGTCCATTATTTTGGCTAGGATCAAATATCGGACAAATTGCAGAGAAACTTGGCTATCAAGATGAAGCAAATTTTTGTAGAGCATTTAAAAGATGGACTTGTCAAACACCTACAAAAATTCGAAAAATAATTCAATCAGATCAATACTCAATTTAACGAATAGCTCTAGCATAAATCTAAACTATATTTTAAGTTTAGATTTTTTATGATACTGAGCAATTTCAGATAAACTAAAAATTTTAGATGGATCTGGCAAAAAATTTCTTTTAAATTGTATAAATGTCTTGACTGAAAATCGAATTGATTGAGTAAATATTTCTGGAGGACGTTCTAATCGAAGAGCTTCAACGATATGCTGCTCTAAAAGAGAAACGACTAACCAACGCCCTTGTTGATATAAAAAGCCTGGAAACCAACGCTCTACAAACTGGTTAATGAGTGCCTCAGCAACTTGAGCTCCTTCTAACGAATATCCCATATTGTCTGACTGCTCATAACTTTCAAGATAGGCTTCCATTTCCTGCCAAGTACTGGGTATGTTTTTAATGCCTAAATGTAAACCAACTTGTTGGAACTGATGCAGCAGAGCGGCTCGTTTCTGCTCCTCTAATGCCTCCAAATTTAAAATATGAACAAGAAAACGATCCACAAGTAAAGTAAATGAGGCGAGCGCGTGTAGAAAGGCCTCTTGCCGCATTATCCATGATTTCCCAACTGCATCATGAATCCGACGTACATGAGCCAAAGAATTCTGAACATGTGGCTCATTAATATCATTCTCTAACCACATCAATAAATGATAATTTGTTTCATCTGCTCGTTGGTCACCTCTTTTATATACCTTACCTTGTCCATTACGATGCACTGGAATGGATTGTTCACGTGAAGAACATAAACGTATTAGCCCGAGTGTATATAGCAAATTGACAGCTATAGCACTACGTGGAAATATACTAGAGAGATAAAGACGAATAATTTTTGATGAATCAACATTAGGATTCAGTCTATTAATTTCGGCTTCAATCCACTTATATGAAATTAGAAAATTTCGCATCAAAAAACTCACGCAATAAGTTATTAGAAACGATTATTTTAAATTTTTCTTTAACAACGAATTGAGTGGCAAGTCAGCCCTATTTTATTGTCATTTTCGACCATAACTTTAACTTATCTAATTTTTGATGACCCACTTTGAGTTAAAGTTCCGAAATCCATACTAAGTAAAGGAATTGCTGTATTTGGTAAGTCTAAAGCTTCTTGATAAACCGACTTTGCTTGATCTGTTAAATAAAGTCGATTCAATTTTTCGTAACTAATTATTCCTATTGGAAACCTATAGTGAAAGTTCAAAGGGGTTTCAATACTAAAATCAAAAATCGGTAACTTTAGTTGTTTTTTACCATCGCCATATGTTGCATCTGCTAATACATGATGACGCTTATAATCTATTGAAAAATTTGAAAGGGTCAAACTATTTAATTTTCCATTTTCTCCTAAGCGTGAGTAGACCATCACAGTTCCATTTGCTCGGCCAAGTTCTATTTTCATCTTGTGATTAATCAATATGCTAGTCACTGGATAATTAAATTTACTTGAATTACCACCAATACTTGGTTCATCAATAGGTCTTGCTGTTCCTTTAGCTTCGGCTTTAATCCCAAGCTTCTCCCAAAAGTCTTTTCTTAATGCATCAGGAAATGTATGTACAGAATCTGATGTTGTAAAGCTCATCGGTATAGGGATTCCTGCCTGTGTATTAACACTCAAGAATGTTGTTAAACCTACTACACTTAAGGTTATAAATATTGATTTCATCTTGATTCCAGTCATATCTATAAAGAAACTCATAGAAAGTAGTAAAACTTCCCCAAAGACTAAGATAGAGCGCTTTAGAAATTAATTTCTAAAAGTGATTTGGTCCAATCCCAAACAGAATTGGACTTCCAATAGAACTTAAGATAATCAAGTTATAGTGAATTTTCCTGAACCAGGAATTCTACTTACCAAATCAGAACCTATTAAATTAGCAGGCGTATAAGTACCCCCTTTCACTTTTTGATCAAGTAAATAGCGAATCACCATCAAAGAGCCATTCACAGTTAAGCTATATCCATTTTCAGTTTGAATTCGTGCTGTTTTAATCTGCCCTTGAGCATTTCTAGCCTCGCCCCATACATAGGTGGGTTGCTTGGCACGTAATTCTTCATTTGGTCCAACAACTGATTTCCCAGCGATGGACTTCATTACTCTCTGTACAATCTTAAACTTTAATATGTGATGAAACCAATTCATCATCTTTGCTCCAAATATCATCATTGCTGGAGCAGGTATAAACACTTCAATGTTAGGAATCCCTGTTGTATAAAATGCTGTCGATACATCACCCCATGGCACACTCATCGCACTTTTTTTACCATCACCAAAATCAATATGGCGTACATGATGTGCTAAAGGCACTGTAATAATTTTTCCATCTTTACGAACTTTGCCACCATCTGCCATACCTTCAATACTGGTTTTTGCCGTTCCAGGAGAAAGTCCCGTTTTAGAATCAAAACCTAATGCTAGATGAGTTGCATCAGGTAAAGCCTCTTTCAGCGCAGCTGCGACACAATCTGTTGGAATAACATCAAATCCAACACCAGGACATAGAACAATATCTGCTTGTTGTGCTTGAATATTTAAGGACTGTGCCAGTTCAAAAACAGAAATCTCACCTGTAATATCTAAATAATGTGCACCAGCATTGATACATGCTTGCATCATGGGCTTTGACGTTGATGAGAAAGGCCCTGCACAATGCATAACAAGATGCAGACCTTCTAACTGTTTGCTGATCTGAGTAACCTCATCTAGTCCAAAGGCACGAAATCCTAGACCAAGCTCCTGTGCTAACTCAGCCACTTTTGCTTGATTACGACCTGCCAAGATGGGTTTCAATCCTAATTGTACAGCCTTACGAGCAATCATTTCTCCCGTATAGCCGTTTGCGCCATATATCATCCAAGATTTTGAATTAATTTCCATAACATGCCTCAATTATTCAGATGAGAAAGTATAGTTGTGCATATGATTTTTATATTGGCGTGTACGTCGTGCTGTTGCCACTTGCTGTAAAATCAATGCCCATAAAGGGGAAACTTTAGGGTTGGTTTTTTTGCCCAAACTCAGTTTACGTAACTGAAATTTAACTGTTGCCATATTAGCTACGGATGCTAAAACCTTATTTTTCCAAGTAATAGGTACTAGCTCTGGTACAACATTCTTCCCTTGCTTCCATTTTTTCGGTAAATTGGGATCAATCGCCAAAGCCGTGGCTATTCCAACCATATCGACCCCACTTTCAATAACTTGTTCAGCAACCTGTTTGCGACGAATCCCACCTGTTACCATCACTGGCATTTTCGCGACTTTACGAATCTCTTGGGCAAACTCTAAAAAATAAGCTTCTCTTGCTAAGGTCCGTCCATCTCTAGCTTGACCTTGCATTGCAGGTGCTTCATAACTTCCACCTGAAAGTTCTACCAAATCTACAGATAGCTCGTTTAACATTTTCACTACTTGTTGAGCATCTTCTGCACTGAAACCACCACGCTGGAAATCGGCAGAATTTAATTTAACGGCTACCGTAAATTTTTCTGACACTACGGCACGTACCGCTTTTACGATTTCAATCAAAATACGAGCACGATTTTCTAGTGAACCACCCCATTGATCTTGGCGCTTATTACTTAATGGTGACAAAAACTGACTGAGTAAATAACCATGTGCGGCGTGGATTTCCACGCCATTAAATCCCGCTTTTTCACCTAAACGAGCGGTATTGGCAAAACGTTGAATCACCTCCTGAATCATCTCTTGCGTCATTTCAATCGGAAGATTGAAGCGATCAGACATTTTGCCTAGATCTAATGCAACAGCTGATGGTGCCCAAGTTTGTTGTCCTAAATTCGATTGCATTTGTCGACCAGGGTGATTGATCTGCAACCAGACTTGTGCCCCTTTGGAACGTCCAATTTGCGCCCAACGTTTAAAGGTGTCCAAATACTTTTCATCTTCTAGTACCACACCACCCGGTCCAGTCATGGCACGACGATCTACCATTACATTTCCAGTAATGATTAAACCAACACCGCCATCTGCCCATGCTTGATATAAACGCATTAATGCTTCTGATGGCGCATGGTTTAGATCAGCCATATTTTCTTCCATTGCTGCTTTTGCAATGCGGTTTGGAATACGAGAACCATTTGGGAAAACCAATCTTTCAAACACATTCATTTCTGTGCCCTCATTTTGTATGGTCTTACTTTAAGATTAAAGTGAACTTTAATGTCAATATGTTTTAGAATGGAAATAAATAAAAAGTTATATTTTTATAATGAAACTAAATTAAGAAACTACTAAAACGTTAAATGCCTCTAAAGCTAACTACATATCTCTCTTAGCATTTAAGCTCAGCTTATGGAAAAGCCATCCGCAGATGGCTTTTTATTTGGATGTTTTAGGGTTTAAAGAAAACTTGATAAATGACGAGCTGGATCGGTTTCACGTGCTGTCTGAGCATCTGCAACAGTAAGTCCTAGTGCTGCTGCAACACCTTCACCATAAGCTGGATGACAAGCATAGCAGTTACGGATGTGGCGATATTTGATGAAGTCTAAAGCATCACCCATCGCACGTGCAGTATTACCAAACAGTGCTTGTTGTTGTTCAGGTGTCATCAATTCAAACAATGCACGTGGTTGGCTGAAATAGTCATTGTCATCTTCACGATAATCCCAGAAATCGGCATCACCATTAATTTTCAATGGTGGCTCTTTGTACTGAGGCTGCTCTTGCCATTGACCGAAGCTGTTGGGTTCATAATGTGGTAAACCACCATAGTTGGCATCAATGCGACCTTGACCATCGCGGTGATTACTGTGAACAGGGCAGCGAGCTGCATTCACTGGGATTTGTTGATAGTTCACACCTAAACGGTAACGTTGCGCATCCGCATAGTTAAATAGGCGTGCCTGTAACATACGGTCAGGTGAAACGCTAATACCTGGTACTAAGTTACTTGGGGCAAAAGCAGATTGTTCAACATCTAGGAAGAAGTTTTCAGAGTTGCGATTGAGTTCAAACTCACCAACTTCAATCAGTGGGTAGTCGCCATGAGGCCAAACTTTAGTTAAATCGAATGGATGATATGGAACTTTCTCAGCATCTTGTTCTGGCATGATTTGTACGAAAAGCGTCCATTTTGGATAGTCTTGACGTTCGATGGCATCGAATAAATCGCGTTGATGGCTTTCACGGTCTTGACCGACTAATTCACCTGCTTCTGCATCGGTTAGGTTTTTAATTCCTTGTTGCGTTCTAAAGTGGAATTTCACCCAGAAACGTTCATTGGCTGCATTAATGAAGCTATAGGTATGACTACTAAAACCATGCATATGTCGGTAGCTAGCAGGGATACCGCGATCTGACATCACAATCGTGACCTGATGCAAGGCTTCTGGCAATAAAGTCCAGAAATCCCAGTTATTGGTGGCACTACGGAGATTGGTTTTTGGATCGCGTTTTACTGCTTTGTTGAGATCTGGGAATTTGCGTGGATCACGTAAGAAGAATACAGGGGTATTATTACCTACCATATCCCAGTTACCTTCTTCAGTATAAAATTTTAAGGCAAAACCACGGATATCTCGTTCAGCATCCGCTGCGCCACGTTCACCTGCAACAGTGGTAAAACGAGCAAACATTTCTGTTTTTTTACCGATTTCGCTAAAAATTTTAGCGCGGGTATATTGAGTAATATCATGGGTTACGGTAAATGTACCAAATGCACCTGAACCCTTGGCATGCATACGACGCTCAGGAATGACTTCACGGACAAAGTTGGCAAGTTTTTCATTTAGCCATAAATCTTGGGCTAATAATGGTCCTCTAGTACCTGCCGTCATACTATTTTGGTTATCAACAACTGGTGCACCAAAATCCGTAGTCAGGTGAGTAAAAGGACACTTTTTAGAATCGTCGCTCATGGAATAAACCCCAAAATAAGATTTCTAATAATTATGAAAAGGGCAATCAAAAAATTTTGATTGCCCTCGATTTAAAAATTAACCTCTAATAAATGCTAAAAGATCCTTATTGATTGTCTCAGCCTCAGTTGTCGGCATACCATGTGGAAAACCTTCATAGGTCTTCAGTACACAATTTTGTAGCAAATCAGCCGATTTTTGACCTGATAACTCAAATGGAACGACTTGATCATCCAAACCATGCATCACCATCATCGGAATGGTAATACTCTTCAGATCATCACGAAAATCAGTCTGCGAAAAGGCAACAATACTGTCATAATGTGCTTTTGCACCGCCCATCATACCCTGTCTCCACCAGTTTTGGATCACTGGCTCGGATGGCGTTACCCCATCTCGGTTATAACCATAAAACGGTCCTGCTGGTACGTCATAGAAGAACTGCGCACGGTTTTCTTTAGTATTCTTTTGAAAATCATCAAAGACTGATTTATCGATGCCATCTGGATTATCATCAGTCTTTACCATGAGTGGAGGCACAGCCGAAATCAAAACACCTTTTGATACAGGATCCTCAGGATGACGCGTAATATAACGTGCAACAACCCCACCACCTGTCGAATGTCCTACATGTACAGCACCTTGAACACCAAGGTGATTGACCACAGCAGCAGTATCATCAGCGTAATGATCCATATCATGTCCATCCCAAACCTGCTCAGAACGACCATGTCCACGTCGATCTGTTGCAATGACGCGGAAACCTTCACCGAGGAAGAACATCATTTGCGCATCCCAATCATCGGCGCTTAGTGGCCAACCATGATGGAAAAAAATAACAGGAGCATCTTTTGGCCCCCAATCCTTATAGAAAATATCAACACCGTCTTTTGTAGTCACGTAGCCCATTTTTGTTACTCCTGTGTAATGTAGAGGTGGTTCCACTTGTTTGAACAACTAAAAGCGTATTTATAAGTGATATTCCGCTCTAGTTAAGCCACCTTGTTTTGTTGGGGTAGCTGATCATAGTAAAACTCATTTGGTGTCATTTTGTCTAGACTCGAATGAGGTCGTTTCAGATTATAAAACTCAAAATATGCACTCAATTGCTTTTTCGCATCTGTGACACTGCTATAAGCTTTGAGATACACCTCTTCATATTTAACGCTCCGCCATAATCGTTCAACCATCACATTATCTACCCATCGACCTTTACCATCCATACTGATTTGAATGCCATTTGATTTCAATACATCAATAAATGCATCACTGGTGAACTGACTGCCTTGGTCTGTATTCAATATTTCAGGTGATCCATATTTTTCAATCGCTTCATTTAAAGCCGAAATACAAAAATCCACCTCCATACTAATCGATACCCTATGCGCAAGTACCTTGCGGCTATGCCAATCAATCACAGCACATAAATAAACAAAGCCTTTTGCCATAGGGATATACGTTATATCAGTAGACCACACTTGATTACTGCGCTGAATAGCCAATCCTTTGAGCAGATATGGATATTTACGGTGAGCTTGATTAGCCTGGCTTAAATTTGGTTTGCAATATAACGCCTGAATACCCATTTTCTTCATTAAAGTACGTGTATGACGTCGTCCTATATGATGCCCTTGACGATTCAACAAATCACGCATCATACGACTGCCTGCAAAAGGATATTGCATATGTAATTCATCAATACATCGCATCAGCTTCAGATCTGATGAGCTAACAGGTTTTGGGCGATAATAATAACAACCACGAGAGACTTTCAGTAACTTAGCTTGTTTAGATACTGAAATCTGAAGTGAGTGATCGATTAACTTTTGTGGTTGAAGCGGCCCAGTTTCTTCAACACACCTTCTAAAAAATCAATTTCTAATGCCTGCTCACCGATTTTTGCATGTAACTTTTTAAGATCAATGGGAGGTTCTGATGGAGCTTTTGATTGATCGAAAGCTTGTGAGGAAGCTGAGATCAATTGATTTTTCCAGTCAATAATTTGGTTTTGATGAACATCAAACTCAGAACTCAATTCAGCAAGTGTTTTTTCTGCTTTGATCGCAGCAAGTGCTACCTTAGCCTTAAAGTCGTTTGAATGATTTCTTCTTGGTCTACGTGCCATAAAATACTCCATATATTGATGTTTATAACATCATTTGAGGAGCAGAGTATCACTTATAGGAGTTGTTCAAATTTCCGGATCCATCTCTATAAATCCTCTCAAAGTAAGTCTATTCCCTGCTTCTGATAATTTAATTTTTCCCCTATATGTATTCCCTGAAAGAGGATCAAAAACTTTCCCATCAATATATTCATTTGGTTTTTTAGAATTCTGAACAAAATTATAAATTATTTGAAGATTAACGAGTGGTTTGTCTTTCATGGGACCATTACATTCAGTACATATGCCTTTGGTTTGTTTTCCAGGCATGGGTCTGATTGCTGTTATTTTTCCACTATATGTCCCATCAGCATTCTTGCTTATTTGAACATCTCCACGAGAATATCCTGTTTTGTCATCAACTGTTTTCCATTTTCCAGTTATATCTTCAGCTAAAGATACTTGGCTTAACACAGCCATTAACAAACCCAAAAATATTAATCTAAATTGCATCATCCAACTCCTTTTAAGATTTTTAGCTTATTTTTTCAACTATAAGGTATAACCCGACTTTAAGGTCAATAGGGAATTCAATAAGTTTTATTAAAAAGATAAAGTTGTGTTATATAAATCCACAATATTGAATTACTTTAGAATATAGCTTTGTTATTTGAGAAAATTTACTACCAATTCAATAGCTTCAGGCACATGCGTTAAGCCCGAGTGGGAAGCCCAAATTGATGGATATTTTTCCTGCAAAAGCATATTAGTCACATCAGGCTCATTCAGGAATTGCCGTGTTACTGGTACCACTACAACATCCTGACGAGTGGCTAGTATAAAAGAGCGAATACCTTGAGGGTTTAACTTTTCCTCAGCTAAAGATCGCATAAATTGTGATTGTGCTCCTTGTTGTGTGCAAGCTGGACAATATGCTGATTTAAATGATCCAGAAATTCTTGTCGTACCACGAATACTTGGTGCAAGAGCCACAATACGATCAATATGCCCTGCCATTTCGGGAGATCGTGCTACTAAAAAAGCAAGAAGTCCCCCTTGTGAATGCCCAATCAAACTTACCTTTTGTGCACCTGTTTTTATTAATACGGAGTGAATAAATTTATTTAATTCTTCAACTGATTGATTGATATCCCTTGTGCCATTAAGGCTAAGTTGTCCTTGACGTCCATAGTTCAATGCATATAAACAATAACCTTGTTTTTTTAAGACAGGAGCCATGGTTGAAAAAGCACGTTTCGTATTAGCGAAAGTTCCATGAATCAGTATTATTGGCGAATGTTTGGACGAATGACAATCTACATTTACTAATCCAGACAGGCCCAGGGAATCATCGGCTTTCGATACATTTGATGACAAAATACAAAGAAGTACTAAAAGGAATCGATTAATAATTGACACTACGTACTCTGTCCGCTTATTACTTTCCATCATGAAGATATAATTTAGAAATCAGCCTACCCATAAAATTCATTTCACTCAGTAAATATCCACTATATTTAGGAATTTGATCTTCAGCATCTCTTATACGACGGTGATAGAACATGTGAAGAGATGGCTGTAATAATGGCTCTTGTTGTGAATGATTCTCTGCCGGAATAAAAACAAGTTTTGGAAAAAGTGGGGCCTGCAAATACTCTAATACTGGCTTACCACATTGCTTGCAGCTGCCACGCTTAACAATTGGTGGCTTCTTATATGACTTATATGTACTTTTAGATTGATCAATAAATATTACTTGTTCTTTTCGATAAATTAGAAAATCTCCGTATTCTGATTTATTAAAATCTTGGCAGAATTGACAATGACAAATTGCCCGTAATAATGGCTTACCTTTCACAGAAAATTTGTTAATTCCGCACTCACAAGTCAGTACATTTTGATGACCATCATTCATCATCCATCACTCTCTTAAAAAAAATTAAGCTTGAGTCTAATCATCAAAAAATATTGAAGTTATCCATAAAATTCTGTTTATATGAATAAATATAGACTATTTGAAATAGTCTAAGGTTAAACCCTACTTTAATGTCAAGTTATTATTGATAGTCTTGCTAATTTTTCAAATATATATTAATTAATTGAATTTATTATTATTTTTATGAGTTACGTTATTCCAACATTGTCGTAATATTTTTTTGTATCAACATTTTTATAAATTTCATCAGAAAGATAGGAAATCAACTTGACATTAAAGTTTAGTTTAATGTTATTAAAATTATCACTCAAAGCTTTATTCTTAAAAATAATTGATACAAAGACATAGGGCTAAGCCTTATGTAATAAATTATTTTGCAGATTAAATTCTATTAACAGTGATGGATCAATAGACGCATGACCACTAGCTTAAACAATCAAAACTATAATATTAAAACTGGAAAATTTACTAGCACAGGAACTTCTTGTGCTTTCACACTACGCACTCCACAAACAACATCCCCTACCCAGTTTCCAGCAATTTTGATGCTACATGGCTGGGGTGGAACACAAAACTCTTGGGTATGGCCTTTTGCAGAGCGTTTTCTAAGTATGGGCTTTGCTGTAATGACTTTCGACTATCGCGGTTGGGGACAAAGTGAAGGCACGCCACGACATGTGACTAAAGTCAAAGATCGCATTAAAGATGCTGAAGCAGCACTTAACTTTCTAAAGAATCAGCTTGAGGTTGACGCTACAAGAATCGTACTGTGGGGTACTTCTCTTGGCGGTGGTCATGCCTGTAGTGTGGCTGCAAAACACCCTGAACTTTTTGGCATTATTGCGCAGGTACCAATGCTTGACGGCAGCGCTGCCGCAAAGATTACACCCCTCCGACAAAAAATTCGTCTTGGGGCTCATGCACTGGCTGATCTGATTCCGATGAGAAAACCCATATACATTCCAATTTATGCTAGTCCAGATAATTTTGGCACCTTGACACGGGATGGCGCTGCTGCACTGAAACAGGAGTCAGAGCGTTTGTATGGTAAAAGTACTGAAAATTTTATTGCTGCACGCTCAATACTCACAATGGGTTCATATAAGCCTCTTGATGTATTGCCAAAAATTAATACCCCAACTCTGATTATCTGGGGACGTAATGATACTGTAGCTCCTTTTCCTTTCAAGGCTGTTCAATCAATTTCTAAGCCCAACTTCAAAATAGTTGAACTCAATGCCAATCATTTCGAACCATACCTTACCCCTGTTTTTTTAGAGAATATCGAACATCAAATGCGTTTTTTGGATACGTTATTAGAGAAAACAAAGAAAAAAGCTTAGCTCGAATATCTCCAGTTTCAAATATTGGTTGAGTGTAATAGGCTCACAGATATAGAGGTAATTGATATGGCAGAAACTGTTATTGTAGTGAATCACTGGCGAGTTCCTGCGGTTTTCACCAGAACCTATCTAAAAGTCGTTGAATCGAGAGAACATGATCCAGCACAGGTTTTGACACATGCGGGGCTACCTCCTGATTCATTACGTTCAGGCATAGCCTATTTGACTTTGGAAGAATCACAAGCTATAGCTGAGGCAGCGGTTTCGATTGCTGGGGATGATGGCATTGGTATTGATATCGGTATGATGCTCCCTCCCACTGCCATTGGTAACGTAGGCTACGCTACCCTCTGTTCTTCGACACTGGCCGATGCCCTTGAAATAGGTGAACGCTTCTGGCATCTGCTCTCTCGTGGTCAACAACTGCATGTGGTCACTGTGAATAATCGCTGTTGCGTGGAAGTTGAGTTCCTGATTAAAAATCCACTGATGCATCACAGTGAAGTGGAAGTGACACTGTTTGGGGCTTTTCGAAATATACAAATATTATTGCGCAGGGATCTTCATGATATTGAACTCTGGTTGGATTATCCTGAACCAGTTCATTGTGCACGTTATAAAGAACTAGTTGATGTTGTTCACTTTAATATGCCTGTGTGTAAATTCATTTTTCCAGCCTCCTTGCTCTGTTTGCCACTGGATATGCCCAATCAACAAGCCTGTGACTTTGCTTTAGAGCAATGTATAAAAGAAGAGGAAATGCTTGGTATTTTTGAAAATAGCACAATCTCCAAAGTTCGTGAGCTAATCATGATCGGCACTGATGGATATCCACAACTTGAACACGTTGCGCAAAAACTGTTTATTAGCTCTAGAACATTAAGACGCAAGCTTCATGAGGAAGGTATTAGCTACAGTGATTTATTAAAAAGTGCACGCAAGCGAGATGCCATTCAACTGCTGGACAACTATGAAATGGATATTGCCCAGATTGCAAGCACACTCGGTTATCTTGATCCCTCTAACTTTACACGGGCTTTTAAGCAATGGACGGATATGACACCGTCCGAGTACCGACAATTACGCCAACAGAAATAAGAAAAATTGGATATAGGCTGAGCATTACCTATCATCAGTTATTTTAGACAACATTCAAATAGCACACACCTGTCAATTGCTCCGATACTTGCCACAGTTGCTCAGCCAGATTTTGGTCTTTTGCTAATTTTCGTACTCGTGCAGGTGCTGGGTAACCAGCCATTTCCATAAACCCATTTGGACCGTAGTATCCACCTGATTCCGCCTCACTGGAGGTAGCAGCAAATACGCTAGGATAGCAACCCATGGATTGCGGTTGGGCAAAGAAACAGTTAAATACTGCTGTACCACTGGCATTTTGAAGGTTAGTGTCCGAATAACCTGGATGTACTGCGATGGAATCAATTTTTGATTCTGTCAGACGTAGTCGTCTGTGCAATTCACGGGAAAATATTAAATTTGCCAGCTTACTCTGACCATAAAAAGCCCATCGAAAATAGCATTTTTCGGCATTTAAATTATTAAAATAGATCTTACCAAAGTTGTGCGCCACACTGGATACAGTGACAATGCGTGGTTTATCGGCTCGTTCTAGAACATCGAGTAACAGACCAGTCAATGTGAAATGCCCCAGATGATTGGTGCCAAATTGTATCTCAAAACCGTCTTTTGTCCTTGATAAAGGTGGTGCCATCAGACCAGCATTGTTCAGCAAGATATCCAGTTTCTGGTATTTTTCCTTAAAAACCTGTACAAATGCTTTAATCGCCTGCTGATCGGCTAAGTCAAGCGACATCAGTACCAGCTTCGCCTCCGGGTATTCCTCTTTAATATTTTCAACTGCCAAAATGCCTTTTTTCTGGTCACGGCATGCCATGATAACCTCGGCCCCATGTGCTGCCATAAGACGAGCTGACTCGAAGCCAAGTCCACTATTTGCTCCAGTGACAAGAACAGTCTTGCCAATCATTGACGGGATTTGTTCAGGTGTCCAAGTTACTTTACTCATCATTTTGTTCCTGATTATGATTTGTTTGCACAGCCATGTCGTTGCTCACTACGCAGTACGCCTACATCACCGACATATGGGCGTGAGGTCGCCTCTAGCATGAATGGTTGAAGTACAGCACGCTGCTGATCCGTGAAGCCCACATGTATTAACATTAGACAATGCCAAACGTGCACCTTGTCTAGCTAATCCCAATGCGGTAGCACGACCAAAATTACGTGTCTTGACTAGGCCATTAAGTTGTTGATCCATATTAGTTGCTGTAGAAATGTTCATTTTCTTGATCACCTACCTGTATTGATGAAAACAAGTATTTCAAATCCTATCCTTTACTGTGATAGGAATAACGGACAACTTACCTGTCATTTATGGCCAGAACATTATTGGTAAGATTGAAGAGAGCTTATTAAACTTGATCAGATAGTCTCTTCATTTCCCATAGGCTTGTTTATCTTAATTCTTATACTTCTTTGGTACTTTTTAATCCTACATTTGATTTATACGGGAATTAAAGTATTAGGAAATAGTATGTAAATACATTCTCTAATGGAGAGATTCAAAGGTTAAAACTCACGAAAGAATTCAATGCAACAGACTATGTTTTTATATTAGATGAACTGAGTACAGGTTTACATCTTTCTAATTTGGCGCAAAATATCAAGTAGTTTGGCGGATCCAGTCAAGCAGATTACAACGTTTTTTTTTAAAGATTGAGCTATTCCGTTTAAAGGACATAGTAATGAGTAAAATTACAAATCAAGTACCTCATCCGACAGATATTCAGTTTTATTCAGATGGCGTGAGATGTCGCGCTTATCTGTATCGCCCAGACAGTCAAGATAACACTCCTATAATGATTATGGCTCATGGACTTGGTGGCACTAGGAAAATGCGCCTGACCGCATTTGCTGAGCGCTTCGTGGCTGAAGGATATGCATGCCTCGTTTTTGACTATAGACATTTTGGTGATAGTGATGGACAACCAAGACAACTTCTTGATATAGGTCACCAATTAACAGATTGGAAAGCAGCGATTCACTATGCACGTAGCTTACCTAATATAGACCATTCAAAAATTATTCTTTGGGGTAAATCTTTCTCGGGTGGACATGTATTGGCGACTGCCGCTCAGGATTCAGAGATTCGTGCAGTAATTTCACAATGTCCATTCACTGACGGCTTTGCTTCGGGTTTAGTTATGAATCCTATCACTTCTACAAAGATTACTACATTAGCTATACGTGATCGAATTGGTGCAGCACTTGGAAAGGATCCGATTATGGTTCCATTATCTGCACACCCAGGTGAAACTGCATTAATGACTTCTATTGATACAGTTTCTGGATTATCAGAAATCACAAAAAATGATCCAGATTACAAAAACTATGTAGCAGCACGGTTTGCCCTTGACATTATCCGATATTACCCAGGTCGACAAACTAAAAAAATCAAGGCTCCTGTTCTCTTTTGTGTATGTGAGACAGATACAGTTGCACCAGCAAAAATGACTTTACGTCACGCAAACAAAACACCTCAAAAAGAGATCAAGCTTTATTCATATGGTCATTTTGAAATTTATGTTGGTGAAGCTTTTGAACATGTCATAAAAGATCAAATTAATTTTCTTAAGCGAGTTGTAGCTGTATAAACTTCAACCGTTGTAGAGTGAAAAATGAAAAAATATGATTTAAAAAATAAAGTTGTGGTAATCACTGGCTCAACTGGTGGTCTTGGAAGTGCAGCAGCCAAAGCTTTACACCATAAAGGTGCAAAACTTGCCCTTCTTGATTTAGATATCGATAAAGTTAAAACTCAGGCAAAAGCATTAGGTAAGGATGAGGTGGCTATAGGTTTGTATGCTAATGTCTGTTCTTTAGAAACGTTAGAAACTGCTATGGCTGACGTAATAAAACATTTTGGTAAAATTGATATTGTTATTGCTAATGCAGGTATTGGAGTACCTAATTCACTGGAACATATTTCCCCTCGCGAGTTTGAAAGAACTATCGATATTAACCTCACAGGCGTATTTCGTACTTTTCGTTCAGCACTCCCCTATGTCAAAAAAACACAGGGGTATTTATTGGCTATTTCCTCTATGGCCGCATTTGTTCACTCACCATTAAATACTCATTACACCTCTAGTAAAGCTGGTGTGTGGGCCCTAAGTGATAGCTTACGTCTGGAACTTAAACATTTAAATGTTGGAGTAGGTAGTTTCCACCCAACTTTCTTTCAAACTCCTATGATGGATGCTGTACAAAAAAATCCCGCAGGTAAGGCTATTTGGAAAGGTAATACAGGAATGTGGAAATATGTTCCAATTGAAACAGTCATTGCTGAACTACTAATGGGAATCGAAAAACGCGAAGAACTGATTATTGTTCCTAGAAAGCATTCTCTTATTGCTAAAGCACCAGCATTGTTTAGACAAGTAATTGAATTCATAGGCTTTGATAATAAAAGGCTCAAACATGCAATAAAGTTAGCGGAAAATTCAAATGATAAGCTCGGTAACTAGCTTACTTCAATTGAATGATAAGTAATTGAGGCAGATATTAAGGCAATATTAAAAAGCTAAAAACTTTAAGCGTACAGTAGCCGTATGAAGTAAAAAATGCGTAACATAATTAATAAGTAAGGAATAAAATATGACATCTCAAACCCAGATCGTTATATCCAATCCGGTAAACAACAAAGACCAATTCCATCATGCTGTCAATGGTATTAGTCTTTGCTATCGTACATATGGAGATTCTACTGCAACCCCCTTATTACTAATTGCTGGATTAGGGTTGCAGCTCACCTATTGGCCTGAAGCATTCATTCAGGGTTTTGTTGCACAAGGTTACTTTGTAATTGCTTTTGACAACAGAGATATTGGTCGTTCTTCCCGTATCAATGCAAAACCACCTACCTTGTTCCGACAATTATTAAGACTCAGGTCTCATTTAGATTATGATTTATATGATATGGCTGAGGATAGCATTGGACTGATTGATCATCTTGGCATAAAAAAATTTCATATAATTGGAATGTCAATGGGTGGGATGATTGCCCAAACAATCAGTGCTTTCCATAGCTCCAGAGTGCTTTCTTTAACGTCTATTTTCTCATCAACTGGTGCAAGGCATGTTGGTCAACCTGCTCCACTCACCTTACTAATGCTTGCTAAAAAGCCTGCAAAAACTCGTGAACAAGCAATACAACTGTATTTGAAAATGGCAAAATATATTAGTTCACCAATTTATTTTTTTGATCGAAATAAAGCACAGCTCTATGCAGGTGAAGCTTGGGATAGAGGTAATGGGATAAATGCACATTACGGTGTTAAACGTCAAATAGCTGCAATTATTAAGTCTGGTGACCGTACTGAACAATTAAGACTAATCACTGTTCCAACTTTGATTCTACATGGTGAGAAAGATGTATTAGTACATCCGAGTGGAGGAAAAGCAACATTTGAAGCAATATATCAAGCTAGGCATATTACAGTTCACGGTTTAGGCCATTACTTTTCTGAAGGTGTTATTCCACAATTATTAGGCTTAATTATTGAAAATATGCAAAGGTCACTTACAAACCATCACCTATGACTTAATTCTCATAGATCTTTTTGCAGAGGTTCTAATTATTCTATTGTGAGTTGTTCCCGCTGCTGCTGTGGTGTTTGACCCGACCACTCCTTAAATGCTCGGGTAAATGCACTATGCTCAGAATAACCTAGTAACAATGCAATTTCCACAATCTGTAACCTGTGGTCTTTCAGATAGGATTTTGCCAGCTCATATCTTACAAAATTCAATTCCTTACGAAAGCTAGTCCCAAGTTCAGTCAAACGTCGCTGTAAGGTTCGACGTGAATAATGCATTTGAATCACAAGCTGATCAATATCTGGTTCACCCTGATGAAGCAAATGAGCAATATATTTGCGTACTTGTTCAATCATATCATCAACATTCGGCAAACTCGCAATCAACTGATCAGCATGTCGATCAAGTATGGCCACTAATGTTGCATCAGGTGTTTTTAAAGGGAAACTTAGCATTTCCAAACCAAAACGAATGAGTGGAATGGGTTGCTCAAAAAGCACGGTACAACCAAAATAATCTTCATAAGGTTTGACATCTTCTGGTCGTTCATGAATAAAATGCACTACCTGCAAACTATCTTTACCACGAATCAAACTACGACAAAATTGAACCATCACAGTACGACCTGTTTCATCAACCAATCCACCTGCCTGATATTCCTCAATATCCCAAGAAAGTTCTACATAATTATCAAGAATCTTGATATCGGCTGGCACCACATCAAAAATAAGCCTCTGATAACGCTCAAAACGCTGCATTGCTGTAAACAAATTTTCACAAGCTGAAAGAACCGCCCCTAAAATCCCTAAATGTCGAGCGCTAATCGTTTGTCCCACATGCAAACCAATCAAGGGATCATTTAAATAGTTTTTTGCTGTTTCCAAAAGACTTTGCCAATGCTCAACTGCAATTCCACCAAGACCATTTGGATTTGGAGTGGGCCAAGCTTCTCCCAGTACTACTTCAGGATCATGTCCCTGTGATGCTAAATATTCAAACAACAACTGTACGTAGGTTTCTGGAATTATTCGCTGATGTAGAGGCTTGAGCAATCCATTTATCTCTTTTGATTTTCTAATGGCGTAAAGTATCAAATAGAAAGCTAAAAAATGTCAAGCGTATAAAAAGGCATCAACTAAAAGTTTGATGCCTTTAAAAATATTTATTGAAAACTATGCACGTTTTTTGACTAGTCCATCATTAAGCAATTGCTGGAAATGTTCAGTAAAAGTCTGCTCAAGCGTATGATATTTGAGTCCAAGTGTAAGACTACGACTGTTATCAAACTGCATAGGGTGACCAACATTACGACTCACAAAATCTCGAGTGATTGGTCCCAAAATTGGACCAACCGCCCACACAATAAACTTTGGAACAGTCATACGTGGAAAAGGATATTTATCACCAAAACTAGTTCTTAATATCTTGGCAATATCCAGCAGTTTTAAAGAATCAGCGACTACTAAATATCGACCAGATGCTTTGGAATCTAAAGCTGCCAGAACATGAGCACGTGCAACATCACGAACATCAACCACACCACTCACTAAATCAGGGACACCTGTTTTCAAACGACCATCGCCCATTGAAACCAAAGTATCGATACTAGCGGACTGACTTAAAGTCGTGAGTGATGGACCAAAGACTAGACCTGGGTTAATCGTTACCAAAGCCCAACGACTTTGCTCTTTTTGAATACGCCAAGCCTCTCGTTCTGCTGCCACTTTAGAATAGTTATAGGGGCTATGATTGACTGAACTACTTTCATTCCAGTGGCTTTCATTCAGCATATGATTTGGTAAATCTTTGGCATCAATACAGTCACCATAGACCGAGACCACACTACTGGTTAATACCACCTTCTCTACCGTTACTGTACGATTGGCTGCTTCGAGCACATTCCGTGTTCCCTCAACTGCTGGACGCACCAAGGCCTCGTTGGCATCCTCAAAACCATCCAATAAAAATGGTGATGCTGTATGAATGACGATTCCACATCCTTTCATCGCTTCGTCAAAACTACCTTGTTTTAATAAATCGGCAGCAAATAAATGCAAAGTACCTAATTTATTCTCAGCAATTTTTTTTAAATGTTTAACACTTTCTTCTTTGTTAGGATCTCTCACAGTACCGTGCACTGTATGACCAACTGCTAACAGATACTGTATGATCCAACTTGCAATATATCCTGAAGCACCTGTGACCAAAATCGGCATTTTGGTGATGTCTTGAGTTGTCATGATCTATCCCTTAACTTAAAAATAAAATAATGTTATGAAATCTGAATAGCTGTGGATTCAGGCAACTGCGACACCAGATCCGCCCCAATCAATTTTGCTGGCGTATAAGCACCACCATCTGGTTGATGTATCATCAAATATTCAATCACCGCCAATGCACCTGTAATGGTCAGGCTATAAGTATTGGCAGTCCGAACCCGCGCCGTTTTGACCTCACCTTTGGCATTACGGGCCTCGCCCCAAACAAAAGTCGGTAGTTGATCACGTACCTGTTCATCAGGACCTTGAACCGTTTTCCCCAGATAAGTTTTGATGATTTTCTGCACTGAAGATAATTTCAATAAAGGGCGAAAACAGTTGGCAGACTTCGCTCCCCAAACCATTGCTGATGATGCAGGAATCAAAACTTCAATATTAGGAATACCCGTTGTATAAAATGCGGTTGAAACATCCCCCCACGGAATAGTCATCGCTGTTTTTGCACCATTACCAAAATCAATTTTTTTAACGTGATGCGCTAAAGGAACAGAAATTATTTTTCCATCTTTACGAATTTTTCCACCATTTGCTAGGCCCTCAATATTAGTTTTTGCCGTACCTGGGGAAAGCTTAGTCTCAGAATCAAAGCCAAGAGACAAATGCGTTGCATCAGGTAATGCTTTTTTAAGCGCAGCCGCAACACAATCGGTTGGAATCACATCGAAACCCACGCCAGAGCATAGAACTACATCAGCCTGTTTAGCTAAACGATCATATGAATGCGTTTGCTCAAAAACAGTTATTTCCCCTGTTATATCCAAATAATGAGCTTTGGCTTTTAAACATGCTTCTATCATTAGTTTTGAAGTTGCTGAGAATGGACCTGCACAATGCATCACCAAGTTATTGCCTTGAATGTGTCGAGCTGCCTCATCCGTATTTGCAAGATCGAATACTTTGGCTTCCAGTTGGAGTTCCTGTGCCAATTCCTGAATTTTTTTCTGGTTACGTCCTGCAAGTACAGGTTTTAAGCCACGCTTTACCGCTTCCCGTGCAATGAGTTCTCCAGTGTAACCATTTGCACCGTAAATCATCCAAGTTTTGGGTGGCGAGCTAAATTCTACACTCTTCATATTTGAATCAACCAAGTTCTTAGTTTTTTAATCATCTAATCTAAGAAGTATTTATGCTTGACAATTTATGACAACATAATTTGATATTTTGCGCCACAAATATAAGTGCTAAAAATTTGTTTTTGATTAGTCCTAAAAAACTTGATATAAAAACTCTTATGATGAATATTCATTTTTAATAAAATTACTTACCATCACACGAATCGGCGTAGACTCAGAGTTATACCTAAAAATCAAACAACCATTAGTCTTAAAAAATGTGAAACCAATTGAAGTTTTACATTTGTGCTTGCTTTAGAGAATTAAAAAACCTAAAGTTAGCTTTAATGTAAAAGTAAAGTTCGTGGTGGACAATGAATATTAGTGAACTGTCAAAACGTAGCGGTATACCAACTCCTACTATTCGTTATTATGAACAAATCGACCTTTTACCTAAAGCGAAACGTAAATCGAATGGCTATAGAGAATATAGTGAGACAGATCTCAAGCAATTATTTTTAATTCAACAAGCACAACAAGTTGGTTTTTCTTTAGCCGAGATAAAACCCTTTTTGTTATCAAATTCCATTGATTGGGAACATGATAAGCTGATTAGTGTACTTGAAAGTAAAATCAAAGATATTGAGGAAATTGAACACAAACTAATGATAAACAAGCAAAACTTACAACTTATTATTCTTGCAATAAAAAGTAAACCAGAAGAAATATCATGTACAGAAAATGCTGAACGTTTACTAGATTTTTATTATACAAATGACAGTTTTTGACATCCTTAACAATTTTGAGCTAGCTCATATTAAATTGTAAATTGAGTAGTAAGCAAGTTAGCTAACTTGAAAGCACTAACTTGTTTTGAAGTTCAAAATTATCTTTAAATAATATTTATCAATCAGTGTATTAATTTTAATTCAAAAAAACAATAAAAATTCTCTTGACCTTAAAGTCAACTTTAATCTTATTTTATCAGAGCAAAAAATAAACTAGCAGAGTTTACGCTCAAGGAACTTTTATGAATTTTAAACCTTCTTTAATCGCACTGTTTCTTAGTGTTGGATTTGTGAACACCACATTTTCAGCAACACAACAAAACCTTACGGAAGAGTCTATTACCATAGTTAAAGCAGATGATCCCCGTACTCAATATCCATATGCCGATCAATTTGTTCAAGTTGAGTTTGGACCATATAAAGTTAAAGTACCTAAAGGTGGCTATTATGATCGTTTTCGTATGAATCCAGATCTTAATGAAGTTGCAAAAGATCCTCTCGTAGGAAATATTGACTTTTTTAGAAAAATTCCAAAACAACTAGTTGATACACGTGTTGGTAAAGTTTGGTCACCAAACTTTTACTACACTAGTAGCAATGTACAAGTACTTATGTTAGCTCCGCTAAGTAAAATTAAAGCTAAACTTCCTTCTAAACTACAACCGTTAAGTCCTGTACCTGGTTATGGATTGGTCTCATTAACTTTCTTTGATTACGATGTAGCTGATGCAGATCCTTATGATGAAGTTTCTGTTGCAGTTGTAACACATGGGCCAGACTCCATTGGTTCAAATACTTTAGAATTAGTAAACTCAATCTATAATCGTACCTACTATGCTCATGTTCTTGCCTTGCCAGTAGATACGGAAATTGCTCGCGTACGTGGTGTTTATGGATATAACTTACCTAAATGGTTAACTGCTATAAACATGAAAATTAATGATCGTGTTACTGCAAATATATACGATACATCAGGTAATTTAGATGTGAGTTTAAGTGCGCCAACGCCTAAACTTGAAACTCCAGCAAATGAGTCAAATATTGAGACAAGAAAGTTACTCAATCAGGTTGATGGCAAATGGTATAGTTCATTGATTCAAACAAATAATCAACAATTTGGTCAACAGTTCTTCCCACTTGGGGTAAAAATCACTCGAAATACTGGGCCTGTAAGCAAACTTCTTAATGAACTTGGTGCAGAAAAAGTTGTACGCTTAGATGTCATTAAACAAGGTCAAATTGCTTTACATATGCCAAAACCAGTTGATGCTTGGAATTAATATATAATTTTTGCAACAAAAATGTGACAGCAAAAGCTGTCACATTTGAGATTTAGAATCCTCTACAACGTTTTAAAATATTTCGTAAATTCAATAAATCATTTTAAATGCTTTTGTAACTCAGATCCTGCTTGAGATAACGCTGTCTTAACTGATGGTTCATTACTTAATGGATTTAAAAGACCATAATCATGAATTAAACCATTATAGCGTGTTACTGTTACTGGGATACCAGCTGCATCTAGGTTCCGACCAAATGCTTCTCCTTCATCTCTTAAAACATCTAATTCTGCTGTTTGAATCAATGTTGGAGGAAAACCTTTAAGCTGTTCTTTAGTCGCGCGCAAAGGCGAAGCAAGAATATTGTTACGATCTTCAACTTTAGTTGTGTAGTTATCCCAGAACCACTTCATCATATTCTTAGTTAAGAAATATCCATTTTCATATTGATTGTATGAGGCACTTTCGAAGCCTGCATTCGTAACTGGCCATAACATTACGTTATAACGAATTTTTGGACCACCTGATTGTTTAATTTGTAGTGCCACAGAAGCAACCATATTCCCACCAACACTATTACCAACTAATGCTAAACGACTTCCATCAACACCAATCTCTTTACCGTGCTGACCAACCCACTTAGTTGCTTCATACGCTTGATTAATTGCGACTGGGAAATGTGCTTCAGGAGATGGCGTGTAGTCTACATACACTGCTGCCGCACCAGATTCACGAACAAGATCACGAATTAAACGCTCATGTGTAGCAAAATCACCTAAAACCCAACCACCGCCATGGAAAAACATAAATACTGGGAGAACACCTTTAGTATTCTCTGGTTTTACGATTTTAAGTTTAATTTCTTTTCCTTTAACCAAGATTATTTTTTCTGTCACTTTTGCTGGAGGAAGTTGGGCGCCTTTTTGAGCCCCAATTAATACTTGACGTGCTTCTTGAGGTGTCATTTGTTCCATTGGTTTACCATCACCAGAATTTAATATATCTAGGAAAGCCTTAATGCCTGTAGTTGGTATAGGTGAATTAATTTCCTGAGCTGATACAGCAGATGCCAGTAATACTGACGACATTAAAATTGATAATTTTTTCATAACTTGGACCACCTTTGTTAAATCTATAAGTTTTGGTAAACAAACTTTTGACAGGTATACTTTTAAATCAAAAAGTTTGTGTAAATAATGTTTGCACACAAGATGCTTTTAGTCAAATATTATTTATACTAAGATATTATTTTTTAAGGAACCTTGTCTATCATGAGTAAAAACAAAATCTTAGATGATCAACTATGTTTTTCTTTATATTCCGTTGCGAATGCTTTAACTCGTCAATATCGGCCAGTCTTAAAGGATTTTGGACTGACATATCCTCAATTCATTGTACTATTGGCCTTGTATGACAAAGATAATATATCTATGAAAGAACTGAGCGAAAGAACACTTATCGATTCAGGTACACTTACTCCATTAGTACAAAAACTAGAGGCAAATGATTTTTTGAATAGAATGTCTGTGATTGGTGATGAGAGAATGAAAAAAGTAGTCCTTTCAGGTAAAGCATTAGAACTTAAAGAAAAAATTATTAATATTCCCAATTTGATTCGTTGCTCAATGAGAATGACTGATCAGGAGTTAAATCAACTCAAACAACTATCGCAAAGATTACTTGAGGATTTATAGATACTTTCAATTCTTCAGACGAAATGATGGTATTTTAAATCAACTGCATAATGCAAAAAGCTAAGTATTTCTACTTAGCTTTTCATTAAAGTTATTTTATTGTACCTAATCTTTTTATGACCTCTTTTCCTACCTCTCTTGGTGATTGTGGATTTTGACCCGTAATAATTCGATCATCAACAATCACATATGAAGTAAATGGAAACAAACCTTGTTTATAAATAGCACCTTTTGACTTCAAATTATCTTCAAGAAAAAATGGTACTTGTTTTTTCATTCCAGATAAGGATTCCTCTATATTAGAAAATCCTGTAACCCTACGATTAGCAATTAAAGGTTGTCCTTTTTCATCTTTCAAAGCTAGTAATCCAGCAACTCCATGACATACAGCAGAAACCACACCACCTTGTTGATAAATTTTTTCACTTAAATCTGTTAATTCGGGATTATTTGGAAAATCCCACATAACACCATGACCACCAGTAAAATAAATAGCTTTGTAGTCAGAAGGTTTAACTTCACTTGGTTTCAAAGTATTGTTAAGCCGTGACATAAAATTTTTATCTGCAAGATGAGCACGGGCTTCTTTGTCCATATAAATCCATTTTTGACTACGCTCATCCAAAGGAACTGCTCCACCTTTCGGAGTAATAAAATCCATCTCGTAGCCAGCTTTATGTGCTACATCATAAAAATGCGTCAACTCAGTGACCCAAAGCCCTGTTGTATCCTCTCGTGATGGATATTTAGAATGATTAGTCATAACAACTAAAATTCTACCCTTAGATGGTGTAACAGATTGATTTATCATGTTCGACTCGGCTGAATAGGCAAAGCTTTGTGCAAAGAATAATGCAATTAGAATGAATAATCTTTGAACAAAAGTAAAATGTACAACTTTTAGAATAGCCATAATATTTCCGTATTTGATCTTCAGAAGTCAACTATATGCTTAAAGTATACTTTAAGGTCAAGAGGGTAAAAACTACAATTTTTATATACTAAGTCCATAAAGAAAAAAATTATTTTGGTTATCATGAGGATAAAATTTAGAAAAAAGTTAAGAAAATCGCCTATGAATATCAGTCAAACTTTTGGTTGGCCAGGCTTCAAATACGCAATGAATTTATCAAATTCTTTGAAATTGATAATTAACCCGAATTGATCATCATGATGTACTATAAAATCATCAGACATAAAAAAATTGATAAACTTTTTTATGAAATGTTTAAGGATCTCAGAAACTCGTATATAACTAAAATTTGATTTTAGCTGATATCGAGGAATTTTAATTAGCTCAAGTAAAGGGCTTTCACAAACAAGACTTGCTCGTACTCGATTATTGATAGTGTGCTTAGAGTTTTGTGCAGCAATTTGTTGATCTCTAATTAATTTATCTAGAAAGTCTCTTATAGTTAATTTTTCGGGTCGCATCACTACCCCCGAAGTTCTATTTAAAACCTCACAATATAGTATATGGTATTGATAAATATGGTTTTAATTTTATATTATGTGGGCATCAGCCGCTACACAGCACTACATATTTAACATTAATTTGAAAAGTATAATATAAAAGTTCTATACTATTTTTGTTATCTTCACATGCATCACGCTACTCAAGTTCGTAAATAAAGGTTAGCTCAAAAAGTAAAAAACCCCAATCATCATAATGATTGAGGTTTCTTTCCGTAAAAACGGTTGCTTATCGTAGTGGCATGATGGTCAGTGGTCATCTACAAGCTATTTTTTGGATGGTACACTGATTACAGAAAAATCTCAATATCCATACTTATATCACGTAGCATTCCTTAAAAAATTCTTTACCTGTAATTTAGAATAAATTTTACAAGTTTAATAATTTCATCATTTTTTTTACAAGTTTAATATTAAATAATAATACTAAACTTGTTAATCGGCGTTATTAAATAATTGATTTCTTTATCTCGTGGTTTTACAAGTATAGTTAAATGAACGTTTTTATTTTGAGAATTATTTTCAACTTGTTCAAACCCTTTATCTTTCAGCATTTTCATCATAATTTCAGACTTAATATAACAATGCGCCTCTATGACTGTTTTTTGATTTTTGAAATTATTTAAAATAAAGTTCAGCAATTCTTTTGCATAACCTTTATTTTGGTATTCTTTTTCTGTAGCTATAATCCATATTTCAAACCCTTGAGTAAGTGATCGTGACAAAATGAGCACTGAAATAGGTAGTCCGTTTTTTTCATATATGAATGCCCAAGAATCAGGTCTGTTACTATCTAAGCGATAATTTTCTTCAATAATTGTTCTAATGTTTTCCTGTAATCCCATTTTTGCATTTTCAACATTATACAAATCTGGATGAAAGTAACCATTTCTTGAACCCTCCAATATATTCTTAAAAATAAATTCAATATCTTCTACTTTAGCATCTCGAATCAAATCCGTCTTATTATGATTTATTTTATTCATTCTTACTGAGAAACCTATTGATATAACCAAAAGAATTGTAAAAAAAATCAAAGCACCAATTATTGCTGATAATTGCATATTCTCTTTTAATATTAGTTCTATAAAGGAATACATAAGTATCAACTAAAAAGTAAACATGTATTCATTACCAAAACCCTTTGAAATCTGCCCAACCCAACGCTCTATTTGATCTGCCTTCATCACCTTAAAATCCCGCCAGTTATACTTCATCTGCTTCCAAACCATCTCAATTCTATTCAGCTCAGGACTATACGCAGGTAGAAAATACAAAGTCGTTGAATACTCTTGTACAAGAAGCTTGCGCCAATCTACCATCTGTTTGCTGCAATGAATCGAGGCATTGTCAACAATCAACACCAAAGGAACTTGATAGCTGCGTTTCACCTGTGCTGCTACACCCATCAAATAGGCATAAAACCAGCGACTGTTAACGGATTCCTGTAGGCAACTGGTGATCAGATGACCCGTTGACAGCAGACAACCCATCACATTAACTCGCTTTAGTCTTACAGCATCAACCGCATGAACATCGCCTATCTTTGTCCATGCATAACGGTTATCTGGCGTAGCCGAAAATCCTGTTTCGTCGACATAGCCCAATACAATTTCACCACGTGCCGCTTGCTCACGTAATGCTTCAATCTGCTGTTGCGCTTGTCCAAATGCGGTCGGGTCTCTTTTTTTTCAAGCTGTGGCGGGTGCGTTTGAAGACCATGCCTGAATCTCGCAAAAACTTGCGAAGAGTTTCAACAGACACGGACACACCGTGTTTTTCATGCAGTTTGACTCGGATTTGTTCTGCATTGAGTGGGCTTGTGTTGACCCACTCTAAGATTTGAGCCTGATAGTTTGAGGTCAGTGTATTGGGACGGCCTGAGCGATGACCTTCTTGAATCGATTCAAACTGATGTAGCTCCCAATGTCGGCGTTGTAGCCTTATGGTTTCTGGGATACGCTCTTGTAACGCAGCAACTTCGGCAACAGTTTTACCTTCGGAAAGCCAGAGAATGGTTTGGGCACGTTGTCTTTCACGCCAATGTGCTGCATGCTTGGTCAGGAGAATTAGTTGTGCACGCTGTTCTAAGCTGAGTGGGACGGTAACAATCCGTGGCATGTGCAAACATCGTTTAACCAAAAATGTCTTTTCGCATGTTTAGTTGTTTTTGTCAACTTAATAAGCCCAAGTCCCATTCAATCATATATGATAAAAATTAATTCTTACGGATTTTATTTAATATATTTTCGTTATGTACTTTTATCATTAGTGTTTACATCCTTAAAAAAACGTTGGTGTATTAGAATCATCATCTTTATTTTGCTCTCGATCTTTCTCTTTTTTAAGAATAAATGTACTTCTATTTTTAACACCCTGTGTAAATGCTGAAATTGCTAAGTTCTGTTCAGGCTTTAATAAAGGCTCTATGATATTTTCAAATACATTTTTTAACAGTTTAAAGTCCTGAGTATTCGGCTTAGGATCTACTGGATGCTCAACATAAACCTTTTGATCAGACAATGAACGCTTACATGCATAATTCCATTCATTTGAATTTACTTTATCGTAATGAATTTCATAACCTGCATCATTCGCAAGTTGTCTCATAAATACTTTTGTTGCACGGCCATTACCCTCTGGAAATGGATGTATCTCATTCAATTCAGCAAAATAGATCGTAAAATTTTCAATAAATTGATCTTTATTTAGTCCTTTGAGTCGATTTAAATTATTTATTTTTTCACTAAACTTTACCAAATTTTCATCTATTTTCTCTGATTCCAGAAAGTGACCTATTTCAAAATCACCATTCTCTGTATTCACACACAATTTAGATATATTAAAGTCTCTAAACTTGCCTGCATAATCATATAAGCGTCTAAATATCGCTTCATGAATTTTTGAAAGATGAACCTTATCATAATTACCTAAAATCGGTTCTTTATCCAATTTCGCAGTACGTGCTTTTGTGATTGAATACTCTAACTCTTTGTTAAATTCTTTTTGTGCTCTTGTCCTAACTGGTTCATTTAATATCTCCCTAGCTTCTTCGTAGAACTCATTATTTGCATCTTCATTAGAGTTTTCAGTCATATTATTTATCCTCTTGATTATTCCGCTCCCATTCTGCCATCAGGCGATCATCTTCTTCTTCAAAAGTACTTTGGCCAGTTGCAATTCTCTCAATCATTTCATTGACCCTTTTTTCTGATGCTTTTATTACTTCATCTGAGAATTCGTGTTCAACTATGCCATTTGTGTTTTTAAACGCTTCTCTAATTCGATTTGCCATGATATTTGCCTCATTATTAATTCATCTGAATTTGTTTAAATCTTTCATTAATGAAAGATTAATTTAATAGTGTATCTAACTTTTAAAATAATCAAAAGTTTGAAATTTCTGTTTGTAACTGTAGTTAAATGCCTCATAGACCTCAGAATTTTTTTCAATATTGTTAATCAGTCTTTCGTAAGTGTCGCTTTGCTGAAGTGAAGTGAATAATCCAATCGCTCCTTTCCAATAGCTTGAGTCTTTGTCTTCTTTAGTGGCAATTGAGCTATGTATTGTTTCATACCAATGGTTAGCATGTTGCTGCCCCCAAATTCCTAGATCATCAGGAATACACTCTCCAGTAACGATTTTTTCCAAATCTTGTTCATGTACATTATAAGAAATGGTTAACACCGCATTAAAATATTCATCCAATAATTTACAGAATGCTGCCAAGTGAGTTAGATCACCAAATCCACCAGAACCGACACTATCTTCATCTTTTAATTTTAGATTATGAAAATAATGGGTAACATAACGTTTATTTCCATAGTCTACAGAAGCAACAACCCTACCTGTGTTGTCTCGTATTAATCTAATTGTCTCAATCTTTATGTCGCTATATTCAGCAATAAATTTCAACTGTGATTCAATATTTCTGTTAAAGCTTTTTCTATAAACAAGATGGGGCGTAAACGAGAGATTATTTGAATTATTGCCATGTTTAAGCCAATTTTCATTAATGAAATAATATTTGCAAAAACTCTCTATTTCCTCGAATGATGGATGTACTTTTCCATCCATCCATGCGGAAACTTGAACAGGATCTTTGTGGCCTAAACTCTCTGCAACCTTTGTAGACTGCAACCCAAGCTTATCGAACACAAAATGTAGTCTAGTTAGAAACGCAAGATGATCCGCTGAGAGACCTTTAACGAAATCACTCGAAGCTCGATAGTAATTTGCACCAATGCTTATCAGACTAACGATGTGCTTAGATCTGTATCGACTACCTCCTATTTCTTCAGCCTGACTTGTAACCTCTGCTAGTAAATTTTGAGGTAAGCGTACTGGAATAGGATCAGACAATTCCTCAACTTGATTTTGCTTAGTAAGATTTTTAAAAAATTTAATGACCATCTTGTAGCCTCTATGTGTCCTTGTTTTCACTATAGTAGTGTGAAAAAACAAGGAGCACAAACTTGTTTTTATACAATGTATAAATTAATTGTTTATACATTGTATATTTTAACCCTCATTCTTAGATGATAGCCAAATTAGTAAGACTTGTAATGCAGCAAATAAAACGTAATAACGCAAAAAATTGCCTGCTACATTACCGTAAAAGAAATTATCAAGATAAAAGCTGCTGAAAAATAAAAGAACAAAACCCAAAAACGAATAGATTTTGATATGTGTAATTTTGTCTGCAACATAAGCAATAAATTGCAGCGAAATGACGAGGATCAGCTGAAGAAAAAGACACAGCTTAAGCTTTAGTAAAACACCATTATATGCTTGGTTTGCAAACAAATAGATCAGGCCTATAAGAACAATAGCAATTACACCAACCACTACTTTATAGGCTTTATCAGTAAGCAAAGGGTTCTGAATTCTTAAAGTATTTATGTTCATTTTTAAAGATCTCGATTAGCTTGAAACTTTTTTAGACAAGTCTGGTTTATTTCTTGCACCCCAATACTTAGATCCACACTCACAGATCCACATTTCCCATTTTTTTCCATCTGTTGAACGTTTTCCTGATTTTTGGCTCAGTGTTTTATTACATTCAGGACAAGTGTGATCTTTTGATTTTGAAGAAACTGTTGCCACATTTGTTTTAGATGTATCGACTGATCCTATAGACTGTGAACCAAGTTGTTCTTTTCTCTTAGCATATTGAGCAAAGTCTGGTTCACCATTTTCAAGCATTGGATATGAAGCACGACATTTATTGCGCTTGTTAAAGAAACCTGAACAGCCAAAAAATTTACCTTTAGCTCCATTCATAATGATCAATGATTTACTACACTCGACACAGTTGAATGGCGTAACATTATCTTCTTTGTCGATAGCCTTACCGTTCTCATTCTTCATGTTATGTCCACAAGCCAAGTTAGAGCACTTAAAGTATGTTTTCTGACTTGCTCCAGTGAGGAGAACTAAAGCTGACTGACATTTACTACAGTATTGAGTATTAGGATCTTGTTCTAACAACTTTGAGGCGTTTTGAGCTTGAGCTAAAATGGTCTGATGAGCTTCTTTAAGTAGTCTTTGACTGATGTTCTCGCCATGTGCAATTAAATCCAGTTGCCCCTCCAATCCCGCAGTATAGGTGAGATTGCAGAAGTCAAACTTATCTGCGACTTTGGCACTTAACCGCATGGCTAGATCTGTTGCATGTAGTTTATTTTTATTGTCGGTTACTACATACCCATGCTCGATAATTTTTGAAACGATAACAGCATAAGTAGATGGTCTACCTATATCAGAATCTTCCATAAATTTAATTAGACTGGCTTCAGTATGTCTTCTTGGTGGTTGAGTAGATTTATTATTAACTTGTCCAGATGTCGCCCTAACATCAGCTCCTACTGTTAATAATGGAACAGGATTGTTTAGTTCCTGCTCATCTTCTTTAATATCGTCCTGTTCATTTTCAGAGAAACTTGTTTTTGCTGTAAGACGCAGCCAACCTTGATCTATCAATTTACGGCCAGTTGCTTTAATAAATACATCCCTATTTTCAATTTTCTGATCTGCTACGAGTCGTACCGATCTTGAAGTATAGGTTGCTTCTTCCATTTGACTTGCCACTGCACGTAACCAAATCATTTGATACACTTGCTGTAAAATAGGATCTTCTGAAATTTTGGATATATTTATATCGGTCGGACGTATAGCCTCATGCCCCTCTTGGGCATTTTTTTTAGCTTTGAATTTTCTTACTTGTGCTAATACAGGTAACTTATGTTTTAAAGCAAAGGCTTGTATCATAGAAAATGCGTCATCACTAATATTTGGTGAGTCAGTTCTGTGATATGTAATATGGCCATCTTCAAAAAGTTTTTGTGCAATTTTCATTGCTTCTTTTGGTTTTAACTTACATTGAACCTGCGCAGCCCGTAGATAAGTTGGCGTAGTAAAGGGAGCAGGTGGAGAACTTTTTACAGGTTTTTCTTCAAAGGAAATGACATTAAAGTTTTTAAGTAAAGCTATCTTTTCAGCAATCTCTCTATCCATAAAATATGGATTGCTCTTTTCCACAAAGTTTTCTGTTTCCCAATTTGCTGTCCATTCATCAAATAAAAAACTAACTCCAAAATGATGAACACTTACAAATGATTGTATCTGTCTCTCCAGATCAGCAAGGTAAACAACAATACTACTTTGCACCCTACCTGCAATTTGTCTTTCACCACAAAGTACAGTAAAAACTGGTGTTCCAACATAGCCAATTATTCGATCAAGAAATCTCCTTGCCTCTTGAGCTGCTACAATCTTCATATTCAAAGAACGAGGATTATCAAAGGTTGATTTCAATGCTGCTTTGGTGATTTCGTTAAACGCTACACGAAAAGCTCTTTCTTTACACTTGAGAACTGTCTGAAGATGCCAAGCAATTGCTTCACCCTCTCGATCATCATCTGTAGCCAAATAAACATTTTGAGCATTTACAGCTAATTTTTTTAATTCAGCTACACGTCTTGCACCACCATCACTAAAAACGTATGTTGGAGTATAATTTTCGGTAAGGCCGAAGCTATCAGTTGGTAAATCACGAATATGGCCAGAGCTATAAGAAACTATAAACGAAGATTTTCCGTATAGTTGATCGAGATAGGTTTGGACTTTTGAGACTTTATTTTTCGACTCAACAATAACCAGATTTTGAGCACTCATATCTTTATCCTTTTTACAGTCACCAGTGATCTGTAGTTTGTTGATAGGTACGGCTCTATAATAGCAATTATTTTTTGAATATTACTATTTTTTAAAAAATTTAGATTGTCGGACAAACACTAGCCAAAATTCCCACTTTAGCCTGTTTTTAAAACCTGAATATATAGTAGTATTTCTTACTGTTAAGATGATCAGCACTAGATTTATAAAATTTGATCACTTTTTTTCATAAGGAAAGGATATGACCACTTCAACATCATTTAGTCCAATCAATTATTTGATTGATCTAGATACTGAATATGAAGCTATGAAAAAAGCATTCTATCAGTCCGTTGCTGCCACCAAAGCAATGAATGCTGGACGCATCAATGGGGCGTTGAGTGAATATGAATGGCATCCAAGCGTTTTTCTACCTAATTTCTTATGGGTGGATCTCGTAGAACCATTCATGACAAGCCTATTGTTAGATAGCAAACATAAGTTGTATACGCCCTATTTCTTTAATTTTATCGTTCATTTCACTTGGCGATATAGCAAAAGTATTTATCGTTTTGATGATTATACTTTTGAATGCTTAAGTACAAGCACCGCAGGGAAATTTTTGGATTTTAGACTTTTACTAAATTTACCAGAGGGTAGTTTATACATAGATTTTGAAAAACCATTGGATTTACAAGGTAAAACAGTGCATGGTTTTCATGCGATCTTAAATTTTCAAGAAAAAACATTAAATACAATCAAAAATAAATCCCCTAATCAACTAATCATACTATTGAACACGCATAATCCTTTTAGTAAATCATCACTACAGTCCTTAGAGCCACTACCAGTAGTTATCTTCGATATTCATCGATCAGGAAAAATAAGTCAGCAAATTTCATATATTAATGGCATAAAATATGAAACAAAAGACGAGCTTAACGACCATCTATCTCCTTATATTTCCCTATTGACTGCACTTTGTACAGATGAAATTGAAATCGATAATTTTTCTAAGAATTCAGTGAAACCTGTTGTTAAGCAGAAGCCATCTTATAAAGACAATGAGAATCTATTTTGGAGCAAAGGGAAAGGAGGAACGTACCATGCTACATCTCCAACAAATCCTAAAAACTGGAGAGTTGGTATAACTTATGGAGTTAATTACAGACAAGCTAGATCCGCACAACAGATCGCAGAACAAAGTAAAGCAAGATTAATTGGTCTTCACTGGACAACACATATTGTTGATTTTGAAATCAGATTAAAACTAATGCCTCCAAAACTTTCAAATGAAAATCATATACATGAGCAGTTGGAAGAATTTCTGCAACACTATGATTTCGCTGAAAACTTATAGACATTTCAATTAATATGTTCACAATTTATTTGCTGTATAAAATTTATGAATGACGGAAATTGTTAGTTTGTGCTAATATTTGTTATAATCAGCACACTTGTTGTAATATACATACAGATCTGTATATTTAATTAAACAGATCAATTAAATCTGAGAAAAATAATTTCGTGAGTCTCATTTCGTTACCTATAAGGAGTCAGCTTGCTGCTCATACATGGGAAACATAAAAATATGCTTGAGGGTGTAGGTGGTATGATTTTCAGTGATAAATTCGGAACTGTAGACCCGATAGTTGGCTGCCAGTTACCGAGAATCATCATTTGTTTAAATGAAGATAAACTTAGACCTGTTGTTAGTAATATCTTCTCCCTTACGAATTATTGCGAGAGCCAATTAAAAGAAAGATACCAGAATTGCATAATAACAGTACTAGCCACCTCCCCGAATGATATTAAAATTTCACCTGATTCAATAGTTGAAAGTTCGATTTTACACGTTGGCTTATTCAACATATTCAATATCCAAAATGCACACTACTATACTGAAAATCAAATTACTATTGAAGTAAATGCAGCTATCAAACGCTTCACTCAGCAACCAGTTAATACATTAAACAACAATATTGATAGCATCGGCCAAAAGCTTTCTAAAATGCTTGTAGTATCCACAACAGTTAATGATCTATGTGAGAACAACCTGTTTAAAGATGGAGAAACTATCAGCTGCTTAGATCACAAGGGTAACCCACTCGTATTCAGTTCAACTGGAATGCCGACCGCTGTCGAATTGGGATATGCTATATTTAATGCTGATGGTGAGATCTTAAGTGTTTTACATGAAAGTATCACACCCAATAAACTTATAGATTTTTTAACTTGTTTGCATAACATGCAAAATACGGTAGAAAGTCATTACTCTAAATTTATGTCATCTAAAGTCATGTCCTTTCTAAATGGAAAAGGTTCTTTTAGCGATTGTGATGATATTGATTACGCAAAAGATGTTTGCAAGGATCTCCTCGATCGTTTTGAAACTCAGATGAATGAAATCGTACCAAGTAAATATTTTAGTAGCTCTCATAACTTAAAACATTTAATTGACATCCAGTTTGGAAAATCAATTAAATATTCAGTGTTAGATTTCACTTCTGAAATTCAGGATTTCTGTAGACTTCGAGATTAATTCGAATATCTATACAAAGTCTGGCTTGTGCCAATAATTAGCCTCAACAAGCAAGATTCATAACGCATTATAAAGCTGCAACTTTGGAATTATAGTTTTGCTTTTTTTCTTCTTTGGTATGGTTACTCATAATTGATAATAATTCTAAAGTTTCATGTAATGTTATTTTCCCATCCACTTTAATTTCTTTAATTTTATTATCAAAGTCTGAATATAGTTTCATTCTTGAATAGTCTGGATCATTGGTAAGGTTATTTAGCGTCTCGGCATCAAGTTCCGAAGTTCTCAAATAACGATCAATACATGCTATATATGCTGTTTTATCGATATTTTCAGTAGATGACATTGCATAATAAGTTAAGTTTATAGCCTTTTCCTTTTTCTCAACATCCTCTTTTGATATAGAAAACAAGCTCTTGCAATTACCCATTACCGCATAATCAACACTAAGGCTTAATGGGTTAATATCAAATTCTTTATCATCAACAGTATAATTTTTAGAGAGTGAAGAATAATTACTTCTTAGATGATTGTAATATATTTCTTCTGCTATATCAGACTTAGCAGAATCCAAGTCAATACCGAAAGGATTAAAACATCCAGACAACAATGTAGAAAAAATGATAAATGATATTGAATTTTTTTGATTTAATTTCACTTGAATGCCCTTTGTAAAATATTTTTAAATAACTTCTGCTTCTCGAATGTCCTCAAGTATTCCTCTCAAATCAAAAAGATTAATCTCTTTTAATTGAGCTTCATTTTTGATATTCATTAGAATGTTCATAAAGCCACAGAACATCATTTTTGGCATTCGTCTAGCTGATGGATCAGAAAAATCCTTAGTCCAAGCTTCAATTCTTTGAACATCAATCGTAAGTCCTTGCTCATTAAATAACTGAATTAGCGTATCTGGATCTTCATTTAATTGCGTTAGTTCTAGCAAATGTCTGAATATATGATTAAACGTAATATCTGTAGATTGTGTAGACAATTTTTTCTCCAAGCACATAAATTAGTTAGGATTAATTCCATTCAACTCTAGCCACTTTTTCCACTGCATCGAATACTCTATTAGACCCTTGTTTTTAAGAGTTCCATTTCGATATATTGCATTCAACTGAGGTGTCCAAGAATGATAAGCAGCAGCCTTTGTCCAGAAATCAGCAGATCCATTTGACTGAAGACGGCTTCTCAATACTCTAGCTGCAAGTGTTGCATTCAGGCATCCATCATGACGAGCAAGATTCATATCTATATTACTAAACATGCCCCCTGCTCTGAAATGTTGAGTATTGATCTGAAAATGCCCTAAGTCATTAGACGCATTGATCTGACCATTCTCTCCACGTTCTTTACTTTGAATACCAAGCAATACAAACAAAGGTACTCCCTCGCTACGTGCTGCTTGTATTACACAATTTAAAGTAGCCTTTCGGCCTGCTTGCGCTTGATATTGATTTGATTGAGTTTGCAGAGGTTGCTGTTGAAAATTTGCATAATTCACCTGTTGTGGTTTTTTACTATTCACCAAATCTACAACCCAATTATTTTCTTCCCTTTTAACCTTTTGAGATTCAATTGCTTGCTCACTGGTCGAATTACCCGTATAACTCGTAGATCTGTAAGCAGGTCTAGAAACATCGATCTTTTGATTAAAAGAGACATTACTTATTGTTGGATTAATATTATGCGCTGAAACTGGTTTAGGTGAGTTATTTAATTGGTTAGCGTATTGCCCAAGTTGATCAGAACTTAATTGTGGTACTTTACTAAATACCGAATTTGAAAAAAAGGAAATTAAACATAAACAAATTAATTTTGAATTAGACATACTAACCACCATAATTAGCTTTTTGATTGGATTAGAGTAGGCTTTTTAAACCATTGATGATTTTTAAACCAATACATAAATAAACTTGAAGTACGAAATATATTAAATGTTTGAGCCTGCCAACATTGAAAAGCACACTTTAAAGAAAGCAAGAACATACCTGTGCCGAATAAACTCCAACAGATAAATGCAATGAACCCATAGAAAATAAAAGTTATAATTGCAGCAGTAAAACATGCTATAGAAAGCCATTTAAATAGTTGAGCTTTTTGAAAGTGCTCATTAATTTTCATATTAACAAAACTAGGAGATAATTCTTTTAGTATATTATCCCTTTTTTTATCACCTATTTTAATAATCAGATTATCAATATTCTGTTTAATTTGCTTTTTATCATCAATACTATATATAACTTCATCAAGGGTACATTCTGGATTATCACAAGTTATATGAAGCTGTATTGAGTTTTTAGGAAGATTAGACTTCTTATTTTCAGCAGCAGCATTGAAATTATTTTTTTCGAAATTGATACAACATTTAAAACATACTGGACAGATTGGATTCCTGATTTGTTTGAACTGCTTTTTATTCACTTCCAAACTTTGCTTCAATTGTTTGTAGCCAAGATTGGCCAATAGTCCTTTGAGTGGGACTGTAACGTAGAGGAACTTCACCCCCTTAAATATCTTTCCGAACATACCCTCACCTTAAGAAAAATTTCTTCATGTAGATTTTTAAAATATTGTATTATGTATTTTTAAAAATATAAACTATAATTTTTTTAAAATTGGATTTCTACGGTACAACTACATGGCTATATTTCTACTATTAATAGTTGTTTTTATTCAAATTGTTTTATTAGCCACACCTTTTTATGTTGCTCAAAAATTTCCTAATTTTCCTCGTTCATGGTTGAGACGGCCATTTTTTATAGTCACTCTGGTATCACTACAAGTACTCTATTTTCAAATCCTTGAGGTTGCAGGCTTCTTCACATACCTAAATGAATTACTACTTGCGAACTATTTATAAATTGGTGTTACAAATGAATAGAATCAAACTTTATCGCTTCTTAAGATATTTCGCCTTGACTGCGTTGATCAGTCTAATCATTTTAGTTTTTTGGATCTCTGTTCTTAAGAGAGCTTATTACATACCTGTCAATGCAATGTACTACCAGTGTGATCAACCTTACATATCAGCTTACCAAACAACAGACGGCAATGTACTAACCACGTTGAATAAAAAAGATTACTGTATTGATCTGGCGATACCTTTTGCAAACAATCTGCACAAGCGTCAACAATCAACTGATTTCACGTTTCTATTACTGGATTTCGATAAGTTGCAAAAAGTAAGATCAGGCACATCACATACTTTTTTTAAAAATCCTGATCAAAAAAAGTATGATCTTATTCAGAAAAATGCAGGGGTTTTCTATTTGAACTTCTTGGATAATATTGACTTCAGCAAATCAAATCCATCGGATCAAGTGCTGTATGTTCAGCCAAAACTTAGCCTCTATGATCCCAACTTGAGTACTGTTTTGTTTAAGAAATAATGTAGAATCTATTTTTTATAAAGCTACTTAAAAAAGTAGCTTTTCTTTTATAGTAGATGAGTTATGTCAGAGAAAAAAAGGATTTCCATAAGCAAGCCCGTTTCACAATACATCTCAAGTTTGTCTCGCAGCACGGCCAACACTGATGCAGAAGAAAGCAATGTTTCTTGGTCTAAACACATTAATCGAATGCTAATCGACTACATATCACTACTGGAAGAACATACCGCATCAGTTTTAAAAAAAATAGATCCAGAAGTAGTTCAAGCTCTCAAAATAATTACCAAATCTCACTCTGAATCACTATTCCTATATAAATATGGACAAGACATCCATAAATTTATATTTAGTATCTATTTTGATGAGTTTGGTCTTAATGATATGGATGCAACAATTAAACACGTTTTGATTGAAGATTTCACCAAGCTCAGTTTAACAAAAATAGAGTCATTAGCTTTAATTTCTTATCTGCAACGTGAACAATGTACACAATAATAAAATTGTAAAATGAATACTTAATTTTTTTGATGCTACAATAAAAAGACACCCAAAAGATTTAATAGCTTAGACATCTAGAATGCTAAGATAAGGAGAATAACGGTGAGATTAGACATTTCAGAAGCAGATGCTAAGGATCTGTTTGTTGACTATTTGCGTAGCGAGGGACTGGATGTTTCATTCGACAAGCTTGTAACGGATGGAAGTCGAAAGTGGGTAACTTGCCTTGAACGAACTGGCAAAAACAGAAATTCAAAATCGGCATGGTATAGATTAAATTTTAACTATGATGTGCCGAGTGTTTTGTATAGTAATTACGATAAAGGCATTGTAAAAAAAGTCTGGCATCTAGACCCTAAACAACTCAAAAAAAAGCAACTTTCCCCTCAAGAACAGAGGCAAGAAGAAAAACGCAGAAAACTAAATACCATTAAAAAGAGACGTAGAGATCGCCACCTAAATACAAGACAGCGCATTGCTGCAACTTGGTCACGTATTGAGTTTGCAAGAGCAATCCCGATTAAGTCAATAAACGAAATACCGTATTTAAAAGCAAAGTTAATCACAGATGATAATCTCAATCTTTTTAATTGCAGAAAGATAGTTCATCAGCCATTATTTGCAAAATCTTTTCACATGCTTGTTGCTAGAACCATTCAAAAAGCCAAAGCAAAAGGAAAAATAATTGATTATGAAAAACCTAAATATTTCACTCATGGGTGGTTTCAAAATTATCATCTCAGGAATACATTAATTACGCCTTACTACAATAAAGATTTAAAAATTGTAAATGTGCAAACCATTTCTTCTTTTCCAGATCGAGACAATAAAGGTGCACATAAGTTTTTTAAGGCTAACCTTTCATCTGGCCAGAAAGAAGCTACATTTTGCCCGATCAATCGCCTACCCTCACTAGACGATCAACATTTTGCAATATCAGAGGGATATTCAACAGGTAAAAGCTTCTCACGGATCAGTAAAGATAAACCATGTATTCTCTCAGCCTTTGATAAGAATAATCTCTTATCGGTCGCAGTTGCCATTAAAGAGCGTTTTCCAAATGCGAGTATTTATCAAGTTGCAGATAATGATTTAAAAGAACAATTAAGCAAAGGTCAAAATGGAGGGGTAACAAAAGCTCTAGAAGCTGCAAATGCGGTTAATGGCAATGTTTTAATTCCACCAGTAAAAAAAGATGAAGCGAATGAAATATCAGACTGGAATGATTTGGAAATTAAATATGGTACTCAGCATTGTTTTGACATTCTGAATAACCTTTTACACGAAATATCAGCTTATAAAAAAATCGAAATGACAGAATCAACATCAGATAAACCCAATCTATTAGCTCATCAAATTCATAGCAGAGTACCTGAAATTTCATTGAAGAAAACAACAAATGCCCTTGATCCCTCAGTTTTTACAACATGGTTGATTAATAAATTGGATGAAAAAAAGCACCAACTTGCTTCATCAAATACAACAGATAATTCATTTGAAATTGCAGGTGATCTAGTACGTGCAATGGCTTCAGAGCAAGGTAAAAGCATTATCCCCATGATGCAATATATTTGCACCAAAAACGACTGGCACGACCTAAATAAAGCAATATCAAACCTAAATGATAAATTAGATTTTAAAGCCAATACCGAAAGGGATACCCTTAATAAAGTAAACTTAACACTTCAGACCATGTTTTATGCGGTGAGTGCGGTAGATCAGGATCTAATGAGCAATCAAGCTGAAACCAAGAATAAGGCCGAATTACAATTACAAAATACAATCGAATATATTTCATTTTTACAATTAGAAAGGAAAGAAAAATTGGAACTCTATAACAACTTAAAATTTGCAATTGATGATGCTGTTGCAATAAAAGAACCAGAATGGGCAAAAAAATTAATAAAAATATGCGTCAACTCCATAGATGCTTTTGAAAAAAAGCAAAATATAAAATTAATTGAAAAAGAAAATAAAGAAGAAATTGCAAACTCTCTATAAGAAAATATGGCGCAATTAATGCGCCATATTTAATAAATATCAAGTACCCTTAATTAGGATCTTTCACATCCACTAAGTATAATCTTTTTGAAGCATTCTGACTTCAAAAAATGCCAAAAAGAGACCTATAGTGTCGCCTCACTATGTATAAAGCACAAAAAACGAAAATTACCTTATAGGTGCATTGTGCATATAATCAATAAAAGTTCAAATTATATTTAATATGTACTTTGTACATATTAAATATAATATATTGACTTAATGCTAAGATATAATTATAGTGCGTATATCAGATCAGAAATGACTGATGAACATTGTTTTTAAATTTTTTCAGATTCCAAGAGAACTGAGAGGCACTTATGCGAACTGTACAAATTAGTTTTGTTGGCGACAATGCCAATACGAAATCTGATTTTTTTAATTTTTCCGATAACACATTCACGGTGTTAGAAAAAATATTTGAAAAATTCCTCCCTCTAGTCAATCCGCACAATAACTTCAGCCAAAAGACAAAAAACACTGATGCACCTATAATCGGGATCAGTGATGCATTTTTAATTAAGGCTGCTCTTTCAAAATTGTTGTACATAGATCGAATGCAATTCCAGATTGAAGACAAACTTCAACTGACTGAGCTTTTAATGAAAGTTGATCATATCTTCCACAGATCAATAAATAGCTATTACACGCCAAACATTTTTACAGGCGCATTTACTCTAACAATAGATAAAAGGAAATAAGCTAATGTTAGATAAAAAAGATAAAGCCAAACGCAATTCTAATGACGTGAAATTGCACAGAAATAAACGAAAAGAACGCATAGAAAGCGGTAATCCAGAACTATGGAATATCAAAGATTGTGCTGCAATCCTTTCGACCGACTACTTACGGGCAAAGTATGGATTTATGGCTTGGCAAAAGATTGGTCAGCTTATGAATTATCCACTCCATACAGAACTTAAAAAATAGGAATATCCATGAAAATATTTAGCTTTTCAACTTTAGTTGTGTGTCTCTTAACTACAAATACTTATGCAGATTTTTCTGGAAAGGTATATAGCGTAACTGATGGCGATACGATCACTGTGATTTCAAACAATCAAAAACAGATTGTACGTTTAGAAAATATTGATGCGCCAGAAACTTCTCACCCTAATAGTAGTGTACCGACTCAACCTTATGGCCAAGCTTCACGACAGTTTTTAAACAGTCTGGTTTATGGGAAAGTTGTCTATGTAAAATCAAATAAAATGGATCTGTATAAGCGAAACATTGGCACGGTGTACATAGGTAATCTCAACGTCAATTTAAACCTTGTAGAAAACGGTTTTGCTTGGTATTCAAGAGAATATGGCAATGACCAATCCTATGTTGATGCGGAAAATAGGGCAAAATATCGTAAACTTGGCTTATGGAACGATAAGAATCCTATTTATCCTGCTACATGGCGAAAATACTACCGCTAATCTTTAGTGCATTTCCTGAGAATATTATTATGGAAAAAGGCGAAAAAAAATTATATGTCCACGCAGGCATTCGCATTACCAAATCCAAGAATAAGGTTTTAGTGATATTTACGCTCGATGATAAGGGTAATATCGATAAAGAACTTCATTTTGAAGCCGATGCAGGTGACAAGAATCTTCTTGGTCTAATCTTCGAGGGATACTTTGAAGATGATACAGCCAGACTGAACAGATCCATTACACTACAAAAGGGCAAGTTTGAGGACAAGTCCCTCTTAACTCAATGGATCGCCGAACAGAATACAGCTCTATCTGATGCTAAAAAGACATCCTTAAAACCAGAAGTTATTAAAGACCTGAGTATTCGTTTAGAACCAGAACGAAAGGCATACCAGAATGCTCTTAAACGTGGAGATCTAGAGACAGCTAAATCCATCAAAGATCTTCTAGAATTGATCCTAACCAAGCCGTTGAATTAAAGTATTTAGAGTACCCTTTATGTGTAATGAACATAACTCATTTGATCTTAAAGCTGCTTGTAAAGAGTGCCCTTTCAGAAAAGGCAATGGCTATTTAAGACCTGAACGTATATTGCAGATCATCAATTATATGAAATTTGATGATCAACTTTTCCCATGTCATAAAACTGTTAGTAAAGATGCCAGAGAGCCATACGATGAAGCAATGGAGCAGATCGATGATGAATTAGACTGGATCATCGATGAGGATATAGATCCTATTGAACTGGAGAACATGCGTAAACAGCTTGAGATTAAATACAACATCCCTGAGCTATTAGAAAATGTAAAATTCGCCTTAATGAATAGCGAAAAGATATGTGCAGGATGGATGATTTTAGCGAAAAAGGAAAAAATAATTCTTAATAATTTTCGTATTAGACTTGCCCTAATGAGTGGACAACTTACCCTCGATCAATTCAAAAATGAAGAACTAATTTATGAAAATGAGGCAGAGGCATTATACGCTCACTCGCAAATATAAAACCAGTAATAATCTAAAAAATGGCTATACGGAATAGCCAAAAGATTCATGCTATAAACCATGAATCTTTCTTTTTTCAAGGCAAATTATTCTTAATTAATATCTGAAAAATCACAATCAATTATAATTTTCTTTAATAAACCTAAATCACCTTTCTCATGTATAAAACAACAAAGACCACTGAAAAAATTATATTCCTCAATTTGAGTTCTAAAAGACAGTCCAAAAAAAGGAAAGTCAAACTTCCATGTTGGTTCATTTTCATAATATGCTATTTTCATAGCCTCTAAGCTTTGTGCAGTTGTTTTGAACATAAAGTATTGGTTTGGTTGCAAACCTGAAACCATATAACTATAAGGGGCAATACAATACTCAAACCATTTATCTTCTTTATAATTAATTGCGTAATTCATTAGTTTATGGATAAACCAACGTTGATCATCATTTAAACCAGAAAGGGTATCTTTCAATAATATGAGACCATTTCGCATATCAACAATTGATACATTATAAGGTTGAGTGAATCCATTAGATTTCATGTAATTACTAATATCTATATTAGGATCTTTAGATGGCAATACTTTTGGTTGGAAAAAACTTTGAGTATTATTGGTAAAATAGTATCTAAACTGATTTTCACAAAAATTATAAATAACATCGAATTTTTCAGGTGGCAACAGGCCAATGTCTTTTGCAATATCCCCTAAATTCTTTACTGATATTGAATAACCTTGTCTTTGAAAATTAATTTTTGGATCATTGGATATTATTAAAAAAGTTATATCCTTATAAGTTTTATCCAATTCATGCTTTTCTAGCATTTCGAGCGTATCCACCATCTTGGATCTACTTCCATCTGCTGTAACCTGAACAGCCTTACCCATAATAGAATCACCAAGATCTATTGCAGGATGGTTATGCTTGACTATATTTAGATTCATTAAACCCAAACCATAAAGGTGATTCAGCAAAGTTGGTAAAATGGTCTCCATTACATGATTATCATCGAACAATCCTTGCTGACATTTAAATGTTATTGATGTGCTCAAATTTGCAAATGCAGTACTCAGATGATGACTTTGCTCTGTTCTAGTTAACATGGCATCCCCAAATCAGTTTTAATCTAAATAATTGTAAATATATCAAATTCCCTTTTGTTTAGGCCAAAAAAAGACTGGATCAACCAGTCTTTTTTGCTTTAATCATCATTCATCTTTAAGGTTTTTACTGATTTGAGAAAAGATAATTTCATAATACTTTTCTAAACTTTGTAAAATTTCAACGTCCTGATCTTTAATTTCCTTTTGCATCTGCTGCACTGAAACATCACGACAATTGATAAAGTCTTCCACATATTGATAGCGTTGAATCGCATCTTCCTCACACAGCTCAAGCATAGATTCGTCAACATATCTCGTTAGTGACTTTTGCGTATCTAATGCTGCCTGATCAAGCTGCTGTAGATCCTCTATACTTGGAATGGAGAAATGGGAAATAAAAATATCTGAAGACTTCAAATGCGCCTGCACACGTTGAGCAAACTCATTTGAATACAGCTGCTCCGCATCGATGAAGTTATTACCTTTAACGAACTCCTGAACTTCAGTGACCGTTTGAACTTCGTTTTGGTTTAATTTCAAATAATGATCTATATTTTTCAAAATTTCTTCAGGCCGTAAATCTGCTTGCTGTTGAGTCTGGATCTTGTTGGTCTCATCCAATACAAAAGCAAGTTGTTCATTCTCCACTTTAACTTCAGCGAATAAGTTATCAATTTCATTATCTAGCTCATCATTGAATGAACTATCAGCTACGTCCACCTCATAGAATGGAGACGCAAAATCATTCACGCTACTTGCTTCAAGCATCAGCTGAATTGTTCTGAGTGCAGCATAGAATGACGAACCAACATTACTTTGGTTTTGGTTGAATATTGCCCCGATATTTTCTAAGTCAGATTGAATACCCCGATTCTCAGCTCCTATTGCCTCAATTTTGCCATAGTTCGGACAACTTTGAGCCAAAGTACCAGTTTCAATGAAACTGGCTAATTTCGCAATCTGGTCTTCATATTCGATATGGTCAAAATATGAAAGTTCCTTTTCTATTGATACGAAATCATTTAAGCGGATCTTATTTAATTTTGGTGGTGTTACATACATGGTCTGCATTTGGATCGCAGACAATACGCCACTTTTACCACCATCAATTTTTTTCGCAATAATCATTGTGAATTGCCCCTCTTGCTGAGTGGCCAATGATTTATAAGAAACTGTTGGACGTTTCTCAATTCCTACATTTGTGGACTGTCGGTAATTCGTACCGAATAATTCACTTGTCTCAACATTGTAGCCCTGAATCGTGGCCTGATTGGTATCACTGACAATCCCTTTAACACGGGTATAAGTTTGGCCTTGTTCACCAGAGTTAATACGACCGATAGTTTTTGTATTGGTATTGGCAATAATTGCCTCACCCTCTTTTTCATCTGCACGTAAAATGTCCGAAACGTCTTGTGCGGAAAAGGTCATACTGAAAGATAGGCCACGAGCTTGAGCAGGAATTACCGAAAGACCTGCCACAATTTGGTAGCCGACTTCATCCAGAACAACTTTATAGCAAGTCTTGGAGGCTGTGACTTTCGATTCAATAACATTTCGTACCACACCATCAATCTTGTTACCCAATGCCCCTGCCATCATTTGCTTCAATGATCCGACACAGAGTTTTCCAAGCATTTTGATCGTATCTGGAGCATTTTGTAGAGCAGGTAAAACAATCAGTAAACAACGTCTGTTCAATACCACATCGAACATATCAATTTCTGAGGCTTTATCACCATAGATATGACCAAAGTTAAATGACAGATCACTGATTGCACGGGTAAAACTCATAATTACATAGCCGTGCTGTTCATTGGTTTTTGCATCCTGTTTGTACATTCTGCTTTCATCAAAACCTGCCAAAGAGCCAAGATAGGCACGTAATGGACTTACAGCTGTGATGTATTTTTCACCAAAAATTTTATAATATTTTTCAAAATCCTCTCCGTAGGCCACACGGATAATTAAGTTGAGTTCCTGATATTCAACGTAAGTTTTTGGCTGAAGTAGTAATAGGCCACGATCTCGAAGAAATGTCAGAATATTGGTTAATGCGGTCAGGTACATAATTGTACGGCCTTTCCACATATCACCACCTGAACCACCAGAGTCATCCAGTAGGTACACCAACTGTTCACTTAGCATGGCTGCACTGGTGTATGACATCAGGTTAAATGTGTTACTGAGCTTATCTTCTTGCTTCTCAAGCAAGTCTCGCCCTGCGGTAATAAAGTTAGTCACCAACATATCGTCTTGACGCATAAAACGAGCAGTCAAATACATTAATTCAGCGACTAGATCCGTTGTACCCTTTGCATCAGAAATGATAAATCCACTATTTTGCAGCAATGGATTGGTCAGGATCATTTTAATCGTTTCAGTCTTACCTGCACCCGTTGTACCAATGAGCAGGTCATGGGTTCTTTCATCACTGTCTGTTTTCCAAACCTGTTGTCCTGTGATGCGGTCAACACCATAGTAATATGTACCATCTCCCCATGCTTTCTCAGGATTTTTCCACAAGGAAACCTTTCTGGCCAGAGCATCAAAAGATCCGTCAGGGATCTTGGCATGTTTAGGCACTCGATAGGGCATATTATGAAAACGTTTTTTGGGTACTAAGTACAAACGGATCATTAATAAGGCGATTGGCGTTAAAAGAATTAAGAAAAAGGGAAAGAAAATTGTTAATACGGCAAGCGAAGAAATAACTATGGCAAATAACTGAGACCCATCAGATTTCAGCAATGCTTGGTGCATTTTCTGAAATATATCACGGGTATCTACACGTAAATCTTTCGGTTCAAATTGATTTGTAGTTCCATCGTGTCTAGGCGCAACCATCTTTCAACTTTTCCTTTTTCTTATAAAAAAAGAGAACTTCCTAAATTAAATGGAAGTTCTCTGTGAGTACCAACTTAAGCCACACTACGACTATTGATATAGTTATAGGTATTTACAATATCATCAGCCAATTCGTTATAAACCGATTCAACTGCTGCTTGCTGCTGATCAATGCTCATTGAACTACTGGCGAGTTCTAAAGCACGTTCTTCCTTTTTGACCTGAATAATTGATTTAACACCTCTAGGGTGAATCATGGCCAACATATTGATGACTGTATCCAAGTCATAACGTTTACGAAGTATGCTGCGTACAGCTTGGTCATCTGGATCTGTGGTTAATAACCACAGGCGTTTTGAACCAACCATTGAAGTGAGGAACTGAACAAATTCATTCCCCTGCTTATTGATCACTTTGGATAAATAAGTCATACCTGTTGGACGTAGGCCTACTGCCGTTGTCAAACGACTGACTTGAGCAGGCGTAAGGGATAAGGCCTGAACAATTTCTTTTCGTTCTTCAGGTGAACCCGATGAACAAACAACAAATCTACGAGCAGCTTTCACCAGTAATCCAAAGTCACTGATGTATTGTGAGCTTAAATAATAGGCAATACCCCATTTACGGGCTTCACGGCTATCTCGTTCTAATTCAGCAAGCATGGTCTGGTCTGACTTAATGTTGTGCATTTCATCAAATACCATATATTTACGGTCAACTTTCAACTCGGCAACCAGTCTTGAATAGTATTCGAGATAGGTATCAGGGATCTCACCACGTTGTAAGTCTTCTTCTGAATAGGCAATACGTTTTTTATAGAACATGCGAATGATCTGGAAGAATAACGAGTTATTCTTTGGATTGTTTTTCACAATCACATCTTGTAGATCCACTGAAGCAATACGGGCATCAGAAATATCGAATTCGGTATAGTTATTGAAGTTTGGATAATCAATTGCCACTTGAGACATGGCACGGGCAATCGCATCCAAGATGTAATCACCATTGCTTAATTTATAATTGCCATAAATACGTTTAACTGTATCAAACTTAGTCACTGCAATACAGTCAGCGAGAATAGGCATAGCATAGCGGTGAGCCAAGTTTCTAGCACGATATAGCTTGTTTTTGCGCTGTTGACTAGCCGTATCACGCTCTAAAATCGATTCTGCACGTTGATGACACAGTAAAGCCAGATCATGCAATCTTAATTGCTTACTCACATCAATGTTGATCCGAAGTTCTCTCAATAGAAAATCAAGTTCAGTACTCTGGCCAATTTGATATAGCTTAGGTTGAGCTTGGTCATTATCTGTGGCAAAGAAATCAAATGTTTCTTTCAGGATCAATGAAATTACGTTTGATACTTCCGCTTCTGGTCTATCGAGTTCCGATGGGGTAACAAGTGTCACCAGAAAGGATTTCATTTCTGCGAATTCATTTGACAATGGATGTTGTAAACCAACAGCCGTTTCTAGCGGATTAATAGCATCCCGTTTAGTACGTGAGATCCTGCGATACACACACAGATTTTTTCGAGAAGTATCCAAAGCATTTTGAATACCAAAGACTAGGCCTGATGAGGTCATCCCAACGTCTGTGATAAAAATATAAGGGATACGGTCTAGGCCTGCTGCAAGAACAGATTCAAACAACTCATTGTTCATCTGCATCGACTTACCCGAACCCATTGAACCAATGATAATCGTATAGTTATAGGCAAGTTCATCGGAGAAGTGCTCTAACTTCACCATCTTTCCACAAGGTGTTCTTTGAACCATTGTGCCTTTTTTGAACGGTGATGCAGGACGATCCAATGGAAGTAGGTGTAATGCGTCTGGTAAGGGAGCAGCTGCTAGAGGTGCGTGATGATTAAAGCCTAAAGGGAAATGAGTAAGATACGCCTGAACCACGTCTCCAGTACGCTCAAGTGGAGCTGCATGACCCCAGTTTTGTAATGCACGCCAGAGCTTAGATTTGCGAATTTGTAATCGTTCTAACCCTTTTTCAGTCTTTTCATCCCAAGTCATCGCAGAGACCTGTAAACCGACCACTGTACCGCCAAAGTCCGCATAACGCTGTAGGGCATCACCTGCTGACTTTAATTGGGCATTGTCTGCACCTTGCCATGCAACAACTGAAGCCAAAGCACGTTTAAGGCCAATACTGGCCATACCATCTCCAGAAAGCATGAAAGAAACAGCATACGGAATTGCCCGTACTGATCCATCACTTAATTCAGTCGTCTGCTGATTCATACGGTCAAAGAAATCAGCAAAAGTTGGCATAATTGATGACATGCCCGAAAAACTTGGAGATGGAGGTACGCTCAATGGAATAGGTGCATAGACCAGATCACCGACCTCTACAGATCCTTTTGGCGCAGTGATGTCACCTGCCTTATCTTTACTATCCAGTGGGGTAATGGTCTGGATCATCAGCTGATCTGAAATCTTTGGATAAAGCACTTCAGAATAGTCATTAGGACTCGGACGAGATTTCCAACGCAAAGGGATAGGCATTCCAGAATTAGGAATGAATGGCTTATAGTTCGGATCAAAATAACGAGGGTTCATCATGCGACCAATCGATGTGATAGCACCACTAACATCCAGTTTTTCTACCACACCTTTAAAGTCAGAATGTTCAAGCTCGTTGATAATACCCTGAACAAAAGTATCATGGATCGCTTTTAGTGCAGGCAACCCGTGCAACAGATTTTGTGCATCTTTCATTGTGCCGATTTCATAACGTTTCGCTAAGTCAGCAATGCGTTTATGGTCGTTTTTAATTTCAGCTGCATCTAGTAATCGAGGATGAGTGATAACGGCAATATAGCTTTGTTCATCATATAGATAAGGTTCGTAAATGGCTTTGTTTTCATCAATAAATGAGTTCAAGTTCAAACCAAGAGTACTTGCCGTTTTCTTTTGGATCTCGATAATACGATCAATACCTGCATTACCATCCAGATCTCGCCTAAATACCCACATCAATTTATGGCCAACGGTTTTGAATGGGTTTCTCAGGTAGCTATTCAATCGATCAATCTGGCCGAGAAAGATTTCGTTATAATCAATCGTGGATCTAATACCGTCATAACGCAGCAAGGTAACTAAAGCACCATTTTGAAGAACCAAATTGTAGTGACCGTCCACCGTTTCAATTTCACAGTAATCTTCTGCCGATGCCTTAAACATCTTAGCGAGCCAGACCAGTACCAGTTCAACTGCTGAAATCGTGGCACTCGGCTTATAAGGTTTAGCAACAGGCGGTTTAGCTTTTGCTTTATTAGTTTTAACAGTACTTCTAGTATCTGTTTTTTGTTTAGCATTTACCATAATTTAACCTTTTTAAGAGATTGATAACGGTTGAGAAGTAAAAGTACGATTATCAAAGCAAGAAAATATCTTGTTTAAAATAGTCTGGTGGTTCACATCCGAATTAGTTTGGAATAGTTGATTAATATCATTAAGTGCATCCTTTTGATATAAAGCAAAATACAACAATAAGAACGACATAATATTGTTAGATTTCTGTTTAAAGTCGAGCACCTTATAATCTTGTTTAGTATCGATATACTTCTTTAGATAAAATGTTGAAGCTAATAAATCTTGATCCAGTAATTTAAAAAACTGCGATTTAAAAGAATTTTCCTGATAACCTACATGAAAAAAAAGATCACCAGAATCATCAGCCAATTCTGAGGCATGGACGGCAATTTCTATATCTTCAATATTATCTAGACGCTTTGCAAAATCCCCTCTTACCTTTTGATTAAAAAGGAAAGAAAAAATACCTAAATCCACACCAAGTAAATCATTGGCAATAAGGTTCAATCTCTGCATGTGATCTCTGTCAAAAATAGAGAGAGAGTTACGTGTGTGATTCACCATATTGAATTTGAAAGTCCAACAATCAAATTGGTGAATTAATTCATAAGTCAGCTCAAGCTTGTTGAACATACAAATTTCTTGGTCAGAACAAATGATAGGTAAATTTGTATTCATGCCAAGTAAAGCAAGACGTTTAATTGCTCTGGAGCTAAGAGGTTGATCAGTTAATTTTATGACCTTTAACATGGCAGGCTTAACATCATAGATTTGACTTTTCTGTTCTTCTGTCAACGTCTCAAACGGCACAAGTAAAGGCAAATCAGTGTTTACTAAGGAGTCAATAATATAGTTTGAAAATGTCGAGAGGAATAATGGCTCATATTGATTCGATAATTTCAGTCTCGACTCATAAAAACTGCCAAAGTTCTGATATATATTATTAAGCTCTGGATTAACTGATATATTTAATTGATTTAAACCATTTAAAAAATCAAACTGTGTAGAATGATTTAAGTTTCTAACTGATTTATATAAATAAGGTTGTAAATATTCATCGAACATAAGACCTCACTTACTCAAATTTGCAAGCAATTTTTGCTCATAAATTTGAGTCCATTTATTAGAATTAAACTCATCTAATGATAAATAATACTGAATTTGATCCTGATTAAAAATATTCTCATTAAATAGTAAAACGAAAGGAAAAAGTGAACCTTGCTTAATCTGACCACCCTTACCTTTTATCACCTTGATCGCATTAATAAGACGTTCCAAACCATCATTTGAAGCTAGCGACTGGCGAATGTAAGCAGCATTAATACGATCATCAATCAGGGCTTCTTTAACATCTTTTTCAGCTTCAGGATATTCAGTAAAAATGCTATTACGCACTTGTTCCAGATCAATATTGGGACGTGAAAACTGCATGGCTAAATTATCAATAAGAGAGGCAAAGACACCACCTGACTTAAAATAAACATTGATAGCTTTATCAGGATGGTGAGCTAACACAATCATAAATCTGACAATGTGATTTACCTGAACCTGATCGAGATCGTGGCAAATACCTAAAGAAGCGGCCTTATCGGAGAGACACCACGACAGATGATGTACACGATGGCATAGGGTACAGGCAGGTACTAAATTGGATTCATTGTTATTACTGTGATTTCCGTCAAGATGGTGAATTTCTAGAAACTTTAAATCCTGAAAATCACAGAAATAGCAACGATGATCATGCTTAGCAAAAAAGGGAACAGAAATATTTGAATCAACTACGTGCAGGTATTTTTCTGCATCAGAGATAGTGTCCATTTGCAAATAATTCATTTTTCATTTCCTTTTTGAGGTAATGGGATAATAGGAAGCCTATTATCCCATTTGCGTCAATTAGACGTTTCCTGCTGCTGAGTTCGCACCAGAGAAGAAGAAGTAGCCTGAACCTGCCAAGACCACACCTACAGCCAATTTACCAATTGCTTTTGGAGCAGTCGCATCACTACCAGGTTTTCCGATTTTGGTAAAATCCAGAATTGCCAAGACAAACAGAACGAATCCTACAAAGATCATTGCTAACTGGCCAAATGCCATTGCATCATTTAGACCACCTGTAGCACGATCTTTAATGTCACCTACAGATTCACCTGCCGCAGCTGCACCACGTTTAGAACCACCCTCTAAAGCAGTTGTATCTGCAAAAGAAGATGCTGCCATGCTACACATTGTTAAAAACACACCTGCTTTTAAATAAGCGTTGCTAGTTGTTTGCTGTAAGCTATTGATATTTAAAGACATTTTTCGCCTCACTTTTCCTTTTTAGATTTTTCTTTGAAAAATCAATGATTTAGATTTATTATCTAAGTGGATCGACCAACTTAGACAGTTATTAAAAAGTTGTTAGGTAAGCCCGATGATTTTGAAAAAATCAAGCCCAAAAATTGTTGCTGCTAAAGCATGAACTTCTTCTATTTTGTATGCGAGCATTCCTCCTATGAGATAGACAAAGCCTTGAGCATTACTTGATTTACCAATGCCATCACTATTGTCTCTCCAGATAAATAGACCTTTCATTAGTGCCAGTAGTCCAACTAGCTGACACACACCGATTAGAACCAAAACAGTAAGATTCAGTTCCGCTGTATAAGAATTTCCAACATTTTGTGAATAGTCGTAATAAGTGACCGCAGCAGGTGTCGTATCACTCATAAAACTTCCCATCACATCGACTAATTGGAGATTTAAACCCAATTGCGCCATGATCACTGCAATGATCATCTTTACAAAAACACCCATCGCAGATGGACGGCGAATTTGTGTTAAATATCGACTTGCATTGACTGGATCTACTACACCAACGAAGTCGAAAACTGCTCTTACAAAGATAATGAATCCAAATAAAATACATGCGTAACGAACAACTGTTGTCGTAGCAACGATTAACGTTCCTGAGTTCTGTAATACCTCAACAAATTCCATGCTCCGACTCCTTGATCACTATTTAGTGAACGAAACTTCACCAGATTGTTCGTTTACATCAAGAACTCGGTAGCCTGTTGGTAAGCGATCACCTACAGCATAAGAACTTGTATTTCGGCCATCAGTGAGCCATACACGATTACCCACAGTCGCAATCACTTCTTGATTGGCAGGTATTGCTTTACCTACTGCAACACCTTTTTTAGTTTCACGTAGCGTTACAACGTTCGCACCTTGATTCGCACGGGTATTTTTGATTAACAATTGAAGTTGACCAATGGTGATATGCTGACGTTGAACCACATCACGCATACTGTTTAACTGTGCACGTAATTGAGTGTTTTCAGTTTGAGCCTGAATCAGTTCTTGATTTGTCATAGCAGCCTGTTGTTGCATCTGTCCTTGTGGGCTGTTCGGATTAACAGGTGCAGGAGTATTCGGAACATACACTGGAGGTAAATTGTTCGCTGCATTGAACTGGCTAATTAACTGTTGACCCTCGTAGCTATATGCAGGTACGTCTTGTCCATTGCTAGTCTTGATTGTCACATCACCAGAAACAGGTTGAGTCTGTTTTGGCATAGTTACAGGAACTTCCATCATTTGAGTTTCCTGATACGGCGCAGGCATATTCTGGAAACCTCCTGCTGCTGCCATATTTGGATCAGCCATCGGCGCACCATTCGGCACTGACGGTGCTACTTGAGGAGCTGCTGCTGTCTCTACTGGAACTTCCTGAGCAACCTGCTTATTACCACCTTTCTTACCCATGAATAAGAAAACAACAAGTAATAATCCGACCACCACAGCACCAATAATGATGTATTTCTCTTTATTGGATTTACCAGTTTCAGGCGCATGTGTAGATGATTCATAAGAATAATCATCAATATCGTGGTCTAAATCTTGATTCTGACTCATATCAAAAACTCCAAATGCTTTTATTCTGTAATGTCTTTATTAATGAAGATGTAGAACACAGTGCCTACTGGCGTTCTAAATGTAGTCGGCTTATTGCCGTAGATACTGTCGATCTTAGATCCGAAATCTTCACCAAGTTGACCAACCACGTTACCCATGATGCGCTTGTTACTTGGTTCTTCCTGATTCACTATCACAGCACCATTGGTGTATGTGGTATTACCCAGATAGTCACGGTATGCGTTGCCATAGCCCTTTGCAGCACTACTCGCAATCATGGCCGTTGAGTTCTTGAGAATGTGACGATCTATATAGGTCGCCATACCGAAAGAGCCTTGTAGCGTTTGTGCAGTAGCATCAATAGAAAATTCAGGTTTAACGCCATCAGATAAGACACGACTTAAAGTAAACTGAATGTTGTCTTGAGTTTTTCTGACATTTCCAATTACCTTACGGCCTTTAAGTTTCCCCGTCATAATTTCGGAAAACACTTGATCACCGTCATCGGTATTCACATCATTTAATAATCGTGCAGTAACTCTTGTACCTGCGGGAATGAGGATTTTCTTTCCGTTACCTGTATTAGTACCGTTTGCGGAATTTGCCCCACCATAATTAAGGTTAGATCCGTTACCTTGATTTCCGTTACCTGTAATTTGTCCATTACCTGTATTCGTACCATCTACGGAATTAGGGTTTTCAACTGCATAAGTTGATACGGCGTAACCCGTGCGTTTATTACCGCCGTTTTTCTGATCTTCACCAGAAAGTCGCTTGATCTGCTTTTCAACAAATCCATACAGAGTTGTTTCTGATTTTTCATTCTCAGAAATCTGTCTTTGTGATTCTTGGTCATACCAAGATGCAAATTCATTATTGTTCTGCACGTATTGCTGAGCAGCAGGACTTGCATAATCAGGAGCTAATTGGACATATTGCGGTTGCTGCGAATATTGCGCCTGTTGAACCTGACCTTGTGCAGCCTGACCATTGGCAGGTACTTGCTGCCCTTGCGCCGTGTTACCGCTATATGACAGGTTTTGAGTTGAATTAAATAACGTACCGTTTACCTGCCCTGACGTAACGCCATTCGCTGCGTTATTGGTAGCAGGCAATACTGCCTGACCTTGACCGTTGGATTGACGAATCACCAAGTTACGAGGAGTGAAACTCTCCCCACGTTGTTGCGCTTGCTGAGCCAGAATCGCCTCTTGTTGACGAATATATTGGTACTGTTCTGGCGTAACTTCTTCTGCCTGCCCTACGTTTGTTTCAGGTGCATCGAATTTAGTCTTAGAAGCATCAATCTGGTCTGGTGTTTTTGATCCTGCAAAGAACAGTTTAAAAATACCAATCAGCAAAATAATTGCGATAAACGTACCGATAATGACCATGAAACGAAAAATTCCATTCTCGTTCCAGTTCTTCATAAACTTTTCACCAAACTTCATATTGATGCGCTCATCTGCATCATTAGGGCGAATGGCATTTGGGTTATAAGTATCGTTGATACCATCTGAATTAACGTGCGTATTCTGATTTTGTTCAGTCTGAACTAGATCAACGCCGTTATTTTGTTCAGTTTGTCCTACATCAATATTTTGATCGTTAGGTACTGACTGAGAGTTTTGATTATCTTGAGTCATAGAGCACCTTAGTTATTCAAAAATATAGTTGCAGTGCCATTGTTTCGGCTAACTGTAATTTGATTAATCGGATCAGGATAAATGAAGATTCCCATTCCAGATGTCGAACGTGCTGTTGTTTTATAGCTTGGGTATAAAACTGTATCTCTGGTACGCACGATGTACTGACCGTTGTAGTTCCATGCCTCCAGTGACGGATCTGTAGTCCGTACACGTTCTGCTTCTGGTGGCGGTGTACCATCCAAGAACATTAATGTCTGACTATCAATGTTTGCCATCACTCCACCCGAAAGCGAGTTTAGATTAGCTCTGAGTGCCGAATTTACCGCTGTCGGACTACGGCCTGATAATCGTGCGTCAATACGCATATCAACTTCATTCTGTCCTGTTGAAAGAATAAAAATGACTGGTGTAGATAAACCTTTTAACGTCACCGTTACATTGCCATACGCCGTTGCTGTGAGAGGTTCAATTGAGAGGATGTTTGTACCTTTATAATTACCCGATTCATCCTGTTTAGGCTTATCTGGTGGATTATCTGAAAATAGATCATGGTTAAAAGATACATGATCTATTTCCCACGGATTTCCTGACAAATCACTAAATACAATGCTTGAAAGCATACCTTTAGACAGTCTTACTACAGGTGGCTGCGTAGCAGGACTAATATCTACTGGCAATGAGCGCACGATTGGTCTCGCCGTGTATGAATACGGCGTAGACGCATCACGTTCTTGCTGCAAGAACAGATCTTTCAAGTTCTTTACTTGTTGTGGACTCAACGCCATACCAAGAGCTTCAGCAACAATTTCCTCTTTAGAACGATTCACATTCATTGGAGGTGGGAAAGACGAACCAAACGATTGAGCACTTCCTAAATCGATGGTTGTTGGTGGAGCTTGTCCAACGTAGTCATTACGAGCTTGTTGCTGCTGCGGTTGACCTTGCTGTTGGGGTGGCTGCGTCTGAGTCTGAGCAGGAGCAGCCAAGTTCTGCCCCTGTTGTTGCCCTTGAGCATTTTGTTGATTGGCCACAGGATCAGCTGCGTATGCAGTTGATCCGATCATCAGACCGATACAAATTGCCAGAGTTTTAAACTTAAGTTGTTGCATCATTGCCACCACCTATTTAGTTCTAAGAATAATGCTGCTCACGCCAATACCTTTCGGGTTGAATACATCACGTTGAGTGACTTCAACACGAATCTCAGCGACATACGTTCTAGAGTCAGCAGGTGAGTTTTTGCCGTTAAAATAGTCCATACGAATAGGAACTTGAACGATCCAAAAGCGGTTTCCGAAATTGTCGATACCTTTGTCATTGGTAACTTCTGGTGTTTGTAACGCAGATGTCTGTAAGACGAGATAGTTCTGTTTGATTTGATCAATCAAACCAGACTGTCTTAATGTGGTGATAAAGCTTGAGCGACCTTTATCCGTGAAGTAACGGCGTAATACGTCAGTCGTTGAAATATCCGCATTTTTATAATCGATGGAGTAAGCATTAAGAACAGCTTCTTTAGCAAACTCTGCAATATTGGTATTGGTAAATGCAGGGTTATCGTTTGGATTGATCTTACAGATGACACTGTTGTCAATTGTCTGGAATGCTTCCGCTTTAGGCATTTTAGAAAGCATTACAATTAGCAGAACTAAAGCTACTACCAATGCAGGAATTACAACAAAGCACGCAGCCAACCAGAGCCTTTGCTTAGATACACGTTCAGAAATTTCCTTGATCGTTGCATCACGTTCAGCAAGACGGCTGTCTATGGTTTTTGGAGCTTTAGGACTTGAATGTTTTGGTTGATTTGGATCAGTCATAATCAAAGCCCTATTGGGTAAATGTTTTTGTCAGTGGGTTGTATATGCAGGGAACTGATGAACCATCATCAAAAATGAATCTTACGAAATCAGGATTGATGAAGATAAAAATCACAAGTCCAACAATGACAAGCACTAAAAGCACAATGACTACGAGAAAAACATTCAATAGAACATCAAGAATTGACGAATAGAAAACTAATGTTGCGAAGTCAACATTATTAGGATTATGGGGATTACCCCACGTACTATATCGGTCAAATGTCGGTTGCGACATTTCCGAGTCTTTTTCTTCTAACTCATTCATCTTTATCATCTCGTCATCAAGACTGAGGCTTGTTTATTACTGCACTTCAAGTGACAGTATCTAGTGAGTACATTGTCTTAGTATTTTTAAAAATTAGCAATATCTTTTTTTTAAAGTTAATAGATTTTTTTAAATTATTCAATTGACAAAATTAGCAATTCTATTCACGGCGTAATAATCCGCTAACTGGATTATTACCACTTACGGAATTGGACTGCTCTGGAGAGAGCAACATAATACGCCGTGCGTATAATTTGAGTCGAGGTCATTCAGCCTGCTCATAAAGATACTTCAACGCAGACAAATAGATATATTCATCATAAAAACTACTGTGATAATTCAATGTGGAGACAAATGAATCCTCCCCCTGCTCGTATTGCATGGTTGCGAAGTGCTGCCCTCTGATTGCATACATACCAGTTCTAGGACAGTACATAGTTTCTGTTTGATCTATAGCATCTTTAATAAATGCAGGAGCATTTTCCACAACTGCTTTTGCTTCTTTGGGTGTTAATTCATTCATTTGATTGCTCATTTAAAATTTCATTTAAGAAAGCGTTTCATTCCGTAGACGGTAAATATTCCGCTAACTGTATCCATCCCACTTACGGAATTAGGCCAGTGACCTACCTCACCAATACCGATATATTCCACTATCGGTATTGAACCGTGCGCCGTGTTTAACCAGATAGTATCTATTGTTCATCACGATCAAGCTCAAAATTAGGAATTACAGTACGAATAATGCTAATCGCATAAGCCATTACATCATCTTCATTGTTGAAAAATTTTGGATTGATATACGGCGATATGTGTGGATTTGAAATACCATCAATTTGTTCAAAGTCTACATCACCCCAATTATTAGAGATGGATCCGGAAATTTGAACAACTCCTATAAGTGATACTCTGCTCCTCAAATGATGTTATAAACATCAATATATGGAGTATTTTATGGCACGTAGACCAAGAAGAAATCATTCAAACGACTTTAAGGCTAAGGTAGCACTTGCTGCGATCAAAGCAGAAAAAACACTTGCTGAATTGAGTTCTGAGTTTGATGTTCATCAAAACCAAATTATTGACTGGAAAAATCAATTGATCTCAGCTTCCTCACAAGCTTTCGATCAATCAAAAGCTCCATCAGAACCTCCCATTGATCTTAAAAAGTTACATGCAAAAATCGGTGAGCAGGCATTAGAAATTGATTTTTTAGAAGGTGTGTTGAAGAAACTGGGCCGCTTCAACCACAAAAGTTAATCGATCACTCACTTCAGATTTCAGTATCTAAACAAGCTAAGTTACTGAAAGTCTCTCGTGGTTGTTATTATTATCGCCCAAAACCTGTTAGCTCATCAGATCTGAAGCTGATGCGATGTATTGATGAATTACATATGCAATATCCTTTTGCAGGCAGTCGTATGATGCGTGATTTGTTGAATCGTCAAGGGCATCATATAGGACGACGTCATACACGTACTTTAATGAAGAAAATGGGTATTCAGGCGTTATATTGCAAACCAAATTTAAGCCAGGCTAATCAAGCTCACCGTAAATATCCATATCTGCTCAAAGGATTGGCTATTCAGCGCAGTAATCAAGTGTGGTCTACTGATATAACGTATATCCCTATGGCAAAAGGCTTTGTTTATTTATGTGCTGTGATTGATTGGCATAGCCGCAAGGTACTTGCGCATAGGGTATCGATTAGTATGGAGGTGGATTTTTGTATTTCGGCTTTAAATGAAGCGATTGAAAAATATGGATCACCTGAAATATTGAATACAGACCAAGGCAGTCAGTTCACCAGTGATGCATTTATTGATGTATTGAAATCAAATGGCATTCAAATCAGTATGGATGGTAAAGGTCGATGGGTAGATAATGTGATGGTTGAACGATTATGGCGGAGCGTTAAATATGAAGAGGTGTATCTCAAAGCTTATAGCAGTGTCACAGATGCGAAAAAGCAATTGAGTGCATATTTTGAGTTTTATAATCTGAAACGACCTCATTCGAGTCTAGACAAAATGACACCAAATGAGTTTTACTATGATCAGCTACCCCAACAAAACAAGGTGGCTTAACTAGAGCGGAATATCACTTATAAATACGCTTTTAGTTGTTCAAACAAGTGGAACCACCTCTATTCTCAACAAACCAACGTCCATCCTCACATTCTGCAACAAGAATTTCTTTTAATTCTCTGCCAATATGTTCATGGTTAATTGTATTGAAAAGTTCATGTGTATTAGTTTTCATAAAATTTACTTTGCCTTATTAGCAAATGACAATTGCCGAAACACCAACGGCGTAAACATTTATTCCGTTATCGGTCTTAAATCCATTACCTGAATTAATTCCATGATCGGTATAACTAACAGCTAACGGTATCAACTGATTTCAATGCGCCGTGACTGGCTGCGTCACTCATAATTTCCGAAGACGGTAAAAATCTATCATCGGAATGATTGATACGTGCATCATTCACTACTTATTTTTTTTAATCTTCTTATATAGAGATTATTAATCACCAATCCCCCCGTAAAGAAAGATAAGATGAGTCCGAGCAGAATCAATAAATAGTTTATATCTATATTTAATGACATAAGAATCACTAAAATAACAAATACAACTAAACCACCGATAAAAAATTGTTTATGGATTTTGGCTGCAAAATCTAGAATATTATTCATTTTGATTCTCAATGTTTAGCCCGTGCATTACGACCACACACGTAACCCTCCTCATAAATCGCTTTCAAATTACCATCGTAATGAATAGCATTTGATTCAAGGCCGTTATTCCCTGCTCTATAGCCCATGTCATAAGAACTTGATTCTTTACGGCAATCGCAACAAATATCATCTGATTCATCACACATGATGCAACCAAATGAGATTTCACCAGAAAGATTATTTCTATTAATCATAAGCTGATCCTTGAACATAAAACTTTCATTAATGAAAGTTAATTTGCGCCGTGCATCAGCTCAATTACTTCTTGCAGCCTAGCCAAATAAAGTTTAGTCACTGCCTTACCGTGCGGATCATCACCAAGATCAGAATCTTGCAAATCAGTTAGATAATTAGAGACTGCCACACGGAGTGCAACTGTTTGAGCATTTGTCAATTGAACACCATTAATACTTACTAATGGTTCGGGTTCTAAATTCACCTGAATTCCTACCTAGATAATTTACTGATTAAGAGTAATCTATCATATTTTTAAAAAATACATATATTCATTTTTTAAAAATCATAAAAGACCATCTAAGTAGTCTTCAGACACAACTTGATTAATTAACTCTTGATCCGACATAGGCGTTTTGCTTTGCTCCAATACCGCCTCACGTACTCGAACCATTTCAATACTTGAACGAGATGGCCTGTAATAAGGCAACTCCCCCCATGCTCGTCCTGCCCTACCATAATGTCTTGAAGCAGTCTCTATACTTGCATGTCCAAACCATGCAGCAATTTCATCAAGCTTCCACTTGGCTTTCTTTCGATTAGCTACGGCTTGATGGCGTGTGCTGTAAATAGTTGCGTTCGCTTTATTTGCCTCTATTTCCTCAACCAAGCCTTGCTTTTTATTTTTATAGAACTCATTACATATACGATAAAGCTTGCTTTGGAGTGAATCCATATAGGCTTGGCATAACGCATATTGGATTGCGCCGTGCTTATCCACATAACTTTCAATCACTGCTGTATTTAATGCCTTGAACAAGACGGCGTTATTTCCGTTCTCGGAATCCAAACCGTCTACTGTATTTCCACCAGATACGGTATTCACTGAATCATCGTGCGCCGTGTCTAGTTGCTTAAGTTCTGGACTGATTATTTCATTTTGACTGATAGTTTTGGATTGACTGATAGTTTTGGATTGACTGATAGTTTCAGATCGGCTGAAAGTTTTATCGCTTTGTTGGGAATCAACTTGCCCATTACTTCCGTCTACTGGATTTTTACCGTTGTCTGGATTTATTCCGTTGTCGGTATCTCCTAGACCGTCCTCGCCGTGCAATTTTCTTCCGCTTTCGGTATTGCTTCCGTCTACTGGATTAATTCCGTTAATGGTATCTGTACCGTTGGCGGTCACTCCTTGCAGCTCAGAACGCCGTGCGCTATTTATGGCTGCGTCACCTATTGTTCTATTTTGTGCGCCGTGATTGGCTACGTCACCTGCAATTCCGTCACCAGTATTAATTCCGTTGATGGTCTCTCCGTTATCGGAAGACCTATTCAAAATATCGCCGTGCGAACCTAGACCATGTATTCCGTCTTTGGTTTTAATTCCGTTAATGGGATCTCCGTTGATGGAATCACCACTCAAATTATCGCCGTGTGCCTCTGACCCATTTATACCGTTAGTGGTCTTTGTTCCGTTAATGGGAACTCCGTTATTGGGATCTTCGTTAATGGTGGTTCGTTGGCTATTCACACCATAATATTCATATAAAAACTCATCAGGTTCTCTACTAGATATATAGAGTTTGTATTGCTCACCTGTATCTGCACTTAGTTGGCTAAGTATCTTTCGAGCTTTGTTTTCTAGTTCTTTGTCCAGTAGCTTCTTAAACCCTAGAATTATTCTTAACTGGCTTTTTAATTTTTCACGATCATCTTCAAGCAGATCCAGTATCCGTATTTCACCATTCGCCCTACCATTTGAATGCTTGCCATTATCGACAACTAAACATAAGCACTTCTTTTCTACATCACATGCCAATCTTAAACTTAGCCACTCTACAGGTCTCAAGCCTAGTAACATATTAGCTTCAAGAAAGCACTTAAGCATCACACCCAATTTAGATCCTATAACCTCGTTTTGCGTCTTCCCAACATGCTCATAGAGGTCTCTAGGAAAATATTTCAGTTTGCTGCTACTGGATCTTTTCGGTTGCTTTTGATCTGTATTAATACGCTCTACATTTTTCAAACTTTCAAAAAAACGTGCTGCTTTGGGCAAAGATAAGATTTTATTTCCTGTTCTACCCTGATCCAACAGGATTACGCTCAATCTGTAAATGACAGCAGCTCGATACTGCCTAAAGGTTGAGTCTCTATACTCATTATTAGAATATTCAGCTATGAGGTTATTAACCACATTATTCATGGCTGCTTCTGGATTATTGACAATATTATCTTTTTCGCCGTATTTGATTAATAATTTATTCCAAACGTTAGTATATCTTAAAGCAGTTCTATTTGAATAATTTTGCGCTCGTTCAACGAGTCCTTTAATACTTTTTGGATACGCTTGTGCTTTAATATCATATTCTGAGTTTACGGTCATATTTTGTTCTACCTTAAGCCAACCAGTGATCTTAATGTTCAAAAAATTGAGCTTCTCATGCGCCCAATCATCAATCGTTTCAAAATAGTTATAGGCTCAAAAGACAGTCAATTTATCAACTGCTCGCTCGTTACCCAATTTTTAATCTACGATTGCTTGCACAATCATACCTAAGATTACTTAAAAAAAGTATTCTTTGTTCTCGAATCATCTGGTATCACGGTTACGCAAAAAAAATTATTTTCTTTTTTATTATTTGCATTGGTTTAAAAATTAAAATTCAACTTGAATAACTTATAAATTTTTATATTATTACTTTAATAAATTTATTTTTTAAAATATCAGAATAACTGATTATAAAATTGAGACTTAAGAGATCAATCAATAATTATTAGAAATATTTATATTTGTATAATTGTTTCATTCTAATTTCTTATTAAAATTAAATTTAATTTGTCCTTGATTGCCCCTTATTGTTCTCAAAATTCAGTAACGAATAAAATTTTGGTTTCTATTGAACGTTAATTGCATTGTTCTGCTATACAAAAATTATAAATGGCAGAGATTTCGCAAGTATTACGCCTAAGATTTCAATGTTGCGTACCTAATTTCGAGTTTTTTGAAATAAATTGACATGGTTTTGAGGTCATAAAGTATCGAAGAAAACACCATGAGCATTTGATATGCCATACTTTTAGGTCAAAGATTTTTATTTTTTAATACTATATATTTTTTAAAATTTAGAATTTATACTTAGCTTACCAAGATGCTCGGTTGCACTTGGCTAACAATTATAGAATCAAAAATGGTGTACACATGAAAAAAGTACCAATGTCCATGTTGAAGCTCTTTTCAACATTCTCAGTAGTATTAGCATTAACAGGCTGTCAGAGTTACTACTATGTACCCTCACCAAAATTTGATGTTGAATCACCATTAGGTGTATTAAGTAAAGCTGCTCAGGATGCTGTAGCAGAACAACAGACTTACGCCCTGACTCAACGCCAATACTTAGATAACCTTGCCATCACTAATTCAAACATCAATAAAGATGTATTGGTTGTGGACTTTGTAGGGGATTCACAAACTCTACTTCAAAGTGTGGCTTACAGATTTGGTTATCGTTTCATTGAAGCAGGCAACATTCGCCAACTACCTATTGTCAATTTCCATAAGCGCAAAATGACAGGTGCAGATCTTGTAAAAGATACAGCACTCCAATTAGGTAACGCTGCAACTGTTGAATTTGATTCGCAGTCTAAAACCATCACATTAATCCATCGTTAAAAGGGGGATTCGTAATGGCTGACTTACCGAATTATCAGTTCTACTTAGAACAAACGCCAATTATTGTTTCTCAATCAGATTCAGCAAAACAAGCTGAAAATACAGCTCGTGTTGAAGCGATTCAAACGATTGTACGAGAAGCTGCAACCCGTAACGCTCTACGTGCTCGTCTTCAAGAAATTTCAAATGTTGTTAAAGCGAACGACCGCAAATTAGATACGGTTTATAACTTTCAACCTTTAATGATCAATACAATTGTTGTACCGCCTGTCATTGTTGAGGCACACAATATTAGTGATGTAGGCAATGCACGGACTTTCTCCGTCTTGGGTACACGTTACGAAATTAAAGAGAATGCCCGTTTTTCTCATTTACCACCAAACTGGAGAGACTATCTAAACTTTAATGTTGAGTCTTATCAGGTGGGAGTGGATTCATTACCTAACGAACTTAAACCGAAGAACCAACAGGAAAAGAAAGCATTTCAAAATGCTATGGATCGTGGAATAGAGGATGGTGTCAAAGAAGCTGATGCCATCTTTTCACATCAGCTTAACCGTTTAAATCAAACTTTTATCGGGATGCTGAAGTTCCATCAATTCCGAATGAACGGAAAAATAACGATGCCTGTAATTGCGAGAACAAACATTTCTCTCGCAGGTGGTGGAAATGCCCTGATGCTTAATCAGTCAAACTTCCAGATTACCGAGTTACCTCGATTCGTTAATGATCCATCGTATTGGAAAGCCAATACTCTTTCGATTGTTTCACGGTCAGAAGTTAAACAACCTGTCCAAACTTCTACAGTAAGTGAATCTGATACCCCTGTAGCTATCGAGACTCAATAGTATGGATAATAGTATGCCTACTGAACTGCCTGAACAGGAAGTAATTGATATTCCTGATAGCTATTATCAGTCAGGGAATGTAGCTACGATTCCTGAAAAAGTGCTCAAAAAGCATGGTTATGAAATGCTTCTGCATGACACCATCCGTGTTGATAATTTTGAACTTACATCTGAAACTGATGTACGAAAAATTTTAACCATTGCCGAGCACTTTAAAGCCAGTGATATTTTTGCCTTGTCTGGTCGCCCTATTCTTATTCGTAGATATGGCAGGCTCTATGCTCTGACATATACGAATATTAAAGGGATCGAATTAGATTGTTTCCTCACAACGATTAATGGTTCTGAGGCACTTTCTTCAATTAGACGAGGCATTGGCCTTAATTTCGCTTACTCATGCTCCTTGTTCGACCCTAACTCCTCTGAGGGTATAGGAGGATTTGTGGCAGAAGATAGTGAAAATGGTAATACCAACGTTATTGCTGTTGACCGCAATAAAGTTGTATTCCGCTGCAATATTTCTGCATGTATGGATCTTACGGGAAATACCTCATTCCAGATCGTAATGCGCTTGATCCCATCAAAGCCACCGAAATATTCAGATATTGGTGTTGAACTAGAATACCTACTGAAGTGTATCCCTCGTATTGGTATTGTTTACATGGCAGGTGAAACAGGTTCGGGAAAATCTACAACTCTTTCTTCATTCATCCGCTACATACTTGAAGAAGATACTCACATTCAAGGCAACATCATCACAATCGAAGAACCTATTGAGTTCCGTTATAACGAGATTCAAAGTAGACATTCGGTTATTTCTCAAAGCCAAGTACCAGAGCATTTTTCTTCTTTTGCCCTCGCTGTAAGAGAAGCTATGAGACGTAAGCCTGCATTATTGTTGGTAGGTGAATTACGGGATCAAGAGTCATTTTCTGCTGCAATTGAACTGTCACAAACAGGCCACCCCGTACTTTCTACTGTTCACAGTAATGATGTGGCAAATATCTTACCTCGTATTTTGGCTCTTGTTCCAAAAGAGCAGCAAAACCGAAAACTCACAGAAACAATCGCTACAGCTCATGCCTTAATTGCTCAACGTCTGGTTGAAACTATTGATGGTAAACAAATGGCTGTAAGAGAAACATTGTTTATGACCAAAGATTTCAGAAGCAAGTTACTTGACATAGCAATTAGTGATGATGGTTTTTCGGGTGTGGTTAAAGAAATACGCTCAGTTATGAATCAGCCAACTGGTACGGCATTTTCATCACCTAATTTTGAAGTACAGGCTCATAAACTACTTGCTGAAAATAGAATTACGCAGGCAGGTTTTGATGCACTACTTGCATAGCATAGGAGAGTTTAATGGAAGAAAAAAATAACAGTTATATGGATTGGGGTAAGACAAGGCTCATTCCTCAACTTTATAAAATCAACGTTTTAGTACTGTTTTTCATTGTTCTTGGTGCAATGTTCTTCAATAAAGTTAGCTTTATTTTATATGGAGCGATCATTGCACTACCTATTTGCTATTGCATCGAGAATATTTGGAAGATCCCCTATTCATTCGTATTTCAATACATTCGGTGTTTCCTATTTGGGAAAGTTAAGACACCAAAAAGAAGATAAGATTTTAAGACATTGGAGAATTATATGAGTAAATCATTAGTTGTTGGCGTGGACGATGGCCATGATGGAATTAAGATCTACAATGGCGAGTTAGCTATTCAATTCAGAATGCCCTCCCGTGTGGCCATTGGTGCAACAATCATGGGCGATCCCGATGATGTCAATAGAAAGATTATCAGCGTAAATGGCAATAAATACACTGTTGATGAGTTTTGTTCAGAGCACATTGACACACGTACCGAAGATTATCCAGTCAGCGAAGCCAATATCGCACTTGTATATCAAGCTTTAGATAAAGCATTCGGTAAAGATTATCGTGATTTTAAAATTGCTACTGGCCTACCTCTAAACCGATTCTATGGAGGTCAGGATGGTACAAAAAATGTTGACTTAATCAAAAATAAAACAAACAACCTAATGATTAATCTACGTGATAAATCAGTCTTTAACTTATATGAAGCTTCTAACAATTTAGATCCAATTTCCATTTCTAAGCACATTGTCTTATCTGAAGCGCAATGCGCCTACTTTGACGCACTAATGACAGATAAGGGGAAAAAAACTGATTTGTATGATGACTTATTTGAGGGAGGATGTGCCGTAATTGATATTGGTGGACGAACCACTGATATTGCCGTAATTAATCCTCAAGGTGGAACTATGCAAACTTCACGTTGTGGAACACTTGATGTTGGCATCATTACTCTTAAATCAATACTCAATCAAAACATTAAAGCTAAATTGAAGATGTCATCAGACATATCAGACTGGCGATTAAACAAAGCTTTAGACAGTGGTACGTTATCGATTGGCAAAGAGAGTCACGATGTATCAGACTTAATCTCTCAAGCTAAAGACAAAGTTATCGAGCAGATCATCAATAAAGTTAAAGTGCATGTAAGAGACGGAAAGGATCTAGGTGCAGTTCTGCTTGTTGGTGGCGGTTCTATCACGCTAGGTGAACAACTTACCAATAAACTTGAATACAACAACATACAGATCGTAAAAGACCCTGAATTCGCTAACGCTAGAGGCATGTATAAATGTGCTGCGTTTATGGCAAGAATCTAACTTGAGGTGAAGCCATGCCTCAACCTCACAGATTAAGAGTTTCGGTTAGTTTAGACAAATTGCCAACAAGACAAAGGGAATTTCTTTTGTCCTTTTTAAAGGTCAATAATTTTGATGCAGGCAAATTATACAGTCACCTAATCTATTACTTTTTCACTCATCCCACAAAAAGTTCAGTTAGTAATATCGTGGGTTTTCTTGGCAGCAGCAAAGATAAAGTGACACTTAATTTTAATAGTGAAGTAATGGTCAAATTTTTATCAGAACGCAATCAGACGGATAGAGAAATCTACTGTCTGTCAGCACTGTATGAAATGTCAAACTATCTGGCCTACATGATCTCGCAGTACTTTACAGCTTTGGAGATCCGCAAAGATCCAATTGCCACCGCAAAATTAGAAAATGAAGTTTTCCAATTAGGTTGTGGATCTTTTCTAAATCTATTCATTGACCTAATGAGAGATGAGGAATTCAAACGGAATACTATTGTTATGAGTGCAAGCTTTAACCACGAAAATCTACAAACCGCTTTGCTGATTAATAGTTATACAGAGCAACTTGATTCAGAAGAAATTGTTGCTGTGCAGCAGATCCACTTAGAAGAAACCAAAACAGAAAATGATGTCACTCCATCAGATGACTGGAATCACATCTCTATTGCTTAGGGTTTAGGTAAACCATGAATCAACATAATCACAGAACCTCAGATTCAAGTACAGATACATTGATCATCGTAGGTGCAATTATATTCGTCACTGTGGGCTTCTTTTGGGGAGCATGGCACTATGGCAGTGTAGCTATAGTTAAAATTACTCGAACTCTATTTGGTATCATTGAACTTCCATTTTGGTATTTGCAGCTATTAATTAAGAAGATCACCAATAGTGATGCTTCAATATTGAATTTTACAACCAATACAATCAGCAAATTGTGTTATCCAGATCCCAACCATTACTTAAACCCTTTAATGAATTGCACAGTCAATATAAAAGCAATTCCTTTTAACTTTTACTATATCAACAATCTGTTTCCATCTATGTTGATTGCAGGAGCACTGATTGGATATGTCTGGTACAAACATAGTAAAAACCTTGTTGATATTCCAGACACCCGTTACGTCAAAGACCACGACCTTGAATCGTTAATTCTCGAATTAAGCGTGCTCTACCCTCACCTTAAATACATTTCATATTTCGTTCAATCGAAAGTTCCAAACGATAAAGGCTTTTACAGATTAATGCTTTCTCCTAGAGAGTTTGTTCTGGAGTACAAGCTCGTTTCTGGTTTTAGAAAGTATGAAATTGAGTCAATTGCAGATTTCAACGATGAACAGAATTTTGGTTCTTCACCCAAAGATGATGTGTATCCGTTACTTGATGAAAAGCAATTTGAAAAGGAAATGTATATCCAGTTAGGAGATTTATTAAATTCTCCAAAGGATTTGACGGACGGGGAAATTAATTTATTTGCTATCTTCCTGCCAGTAGCATGTGCCACTGATGAAAATATGTCTGATAAAGAATTTAAGTCGATCTTGAAAAATAAGGATCAAGTTTTAGATTATTTTTGGCATGTAGCCTACAAACAGTTAACCACTGATAAAAAGTTTATCAACCCTCAAAATCTCAAACCTAGAAGTTACCAGTCATTTAACCGAAAAAAACTGGAAAAAACAGTTTCTAAATATTGGAATCATCCTGTCGCTCAAGAAATTTTCAGCCAACATGCTTATGCGAGAACAGCTCTGATCGCCACAATTTACAGAGCCAGAATGTTGGGTGTAATTGCACCCTGCGAATTACGTTGGTTGCGTATGTATGACAGAAATTTATGGGCTTTGGTGCAAAGCGTAGGTAGACCAAGTGTTTTCGTTGAACAATTAGCAGCTTTCTCTCATTACACATCAGAATGCTATTACAAAAGAAAGAAAGTATCTCCAGACTTCAGTTATGGATGGCTTGGCCTCAATGAAGCTCTTAAGCGATACAAATACAAACAGCCTGATATATATCTCAATCACCACACCCCACAAATTGAATCAGCTCAGGCTTTGGATTCAGTAAAAATCACCACAGCCTCATCATAGAAATATTTATTTTTCGGATATATGTTTTTTTTAAAATGAGTTATCATTATTTCAATCTTGTTATAAAACCAAACAAAAGGTTTCAAAATGACTAATAGAACACTTGGGAATCAAACTACTCAATCCCAATTATCAATTAAAAGTTTAATCATTGGATTATTGATAGCTGCATTCTTGTTTGCAATCGTCTATTTTTTAGTTCTAAAAAAAGCTGATACATCCTCAAATACAAGCTCACAGCAACACTCAGTTGCAGCTGAAAGCAAGGACTACAGCAAAGAATTGCATACCAACTTGGCACGTCTAGGCACGATCTCAGAAGTCAATAAAATACAAGGTAATCTTCTTGCTTGGACGATCCTAATCAATGGCACGCCTCAAGTTGTCTTTACCACACCTGATGAAAAAGTCGTGATCACAGGTAACGCATTTGATGTAAACACTATGGATAGCGTGAGTCTTCCACTTCTCCAAGCAGCGCAACAAAAATACGGAAATGGCACGCCTGAAAATCCAAGCAATTTAGGTACACCATTAGGTCAGGAACAAGTATCCGTAGATTTTGCCGAAATTGTGGGAGAATGGAACAAACCTGCTCCTGCTGCAATTGAAGTACTGGCTAAACTTAAAGGTGCAAAAGAGGGTAAAGGATCTGATACTGACACTCTATATGTACTTTATGATCCACGCTGCCCAAACTGCCACGAAGCATACCGTGCTACACGCAAATATGTTGAAAAGGGATATTCAATCAAATGGATTCCTACAGTATTGTTAAAACAATCAGATGATGGCTATAAACTTGCAGCTGCAACATTACATGATCCAAGTTTGTTGAATAAAGCATTCTCTAAAGACACTACAGGCCTACCTGAAGCTACAGCAGCGGACAAAAAAGCTATCGATGAGAATCAGGCATTCTTGGTGCAAGCCACTCAACAAAGTACTAATAGTAATACCATTGCAGTACCAACCGCTTTCTACTTAAACAAAAAGACTGGTCAACCAAAAATGGCTACTGGCCTCTCTGATGCAAGTATCCTTGAAATGATCTTTGGTAAAATCTGAGAGGTATTATCGCCATGAAATTATTTAATAAAAAAGCTAAAGTAAAAGTGCCTGCAACTTCTCATCAACCATTATCACAATCTAATATTCATGCTGTCAGTAATCCAACTGAAGATGTTGCAAAAATTTTATCAGTAAAAATTGAATTTGAAGATAATTGCACCATTGAGAATTCATCACCCAAATTAGTATCAGTTCCTTTACCGAATGTACCCTCGTTTGATTATGGAATAGACTTCGACAACTTTGATAAGCAAAGTAATTCTGATGAACAAGGTATCCCCTTTCGGATCATTTCATTCAAACCATTTATACTCATTTCAAATGTCTTGGATAATAGTGGCGAACCCAAAAAGTTCTCGCTTGCTTCGATAAAATTAAAAGTTTATCCAAGCCAAATCATCAAAGATGATGCAGATTGGTATGATGATGCAGAGATTAAACAGTACATTCAAGATCAATGGTCTCAGGTATTCGATGAAATTTCTGACGCATACAATTTAGGATCTCAAGTTAAATATCCCGTTAATATGATCTCTGGCCAGAACTATCCTCCAGTAGGATCAGCAGTAATTCCTGCGACACCAAGAACCTTTTCTATATTCGGGTACACGTTTACCCCTATTCAGTTAGCGTTAATGGTAATTACTGCAATATTATTAATTTACGTTGCACTTGCAGTCGCCAACAAGTACAGCGCAAACAACCAATCAGCAAGTGGACAGAATCTTTATTCAAACGCATCGATTGATAAGCAGGTGCAGATTGCTGAAGACGTAGTTGCTAAAGTTCAAGATCGGATGGGTGTACCTAAATTAGCTCAAAGCGATCTAGGCTGCTTACAAGAAGTTAATTAAACACTGAGCTGCACTTTTTAGCATTAACATAGGACATTTTTGGAGAATTATATGGATTTGATACTTCAAAAAGAAATATTGAGTGCAATGGCCAAGAAGAACCCACGTTTGTCTAGTGCCATAAAACGATTAACTGATTTAAAAGATATTTCAATTGGTACTTGCGTATTTATGGGTTTACCCGTAGAAGACTATGAATCGTTTGATAGTAGATTTTCGATTTGTAATGGCTATTTATTGTGCCTTTACGAGTCTGAACTGTGTACTCAAGCTGAATACAACGTATTAATGAATACCTTAAGTGAGATCTATGAGCTGAAAACGGGTGACAAAGGCTTATTTTATAATGGTGATGATGAAACCATAAAAGATGCTCAATTCCCTGAAACGCTTTTAAAACGTCACTGAAATTCAATTTTAGTAAAATTTACATGAGTTACTTATGGAAAGAAAGGAACGCCGAAAATCAACTTTAGAGGAATATTACAAGGATATTAAAAACTTAATATCATTAAACTCTAAAACATTTAACTTTTCACAGTTAGAAGATGGTTTCTTTACAAGTAATAAAGACCAAAGCATTTATCTTTTGAAAGGTGGAAAGTCCAACCTTGCAAACCCTCTCGATTCTGATAAGAAGTATCCACTGTTTAGTGATGATCAAATTTCTGAGATCATTACTTTCTTTGATACTTCAATATGGATTGTTGAAAGACGTTTACCTATTCAGTCATATAGTCGGGCAATTACTCAAAACTTTGACCTAGAGTTCGACTTACCTGCGGAATTTATTATTGCTTTAGCAATTTTAAACAAACTTGAATTTTCAAAAATTCAAAGTCAATTCCACATCGATGGAACGTCACATCTAATTGAGGCGACTCGCCAAAAGTCACGTCTTATCTGTGATGTCTATGACCAGAAGATCTTTGATGAAATGATCTTTCAAGGTAATCGCAGCATCGATGATCCTGAGACAGCAACTTATGCCGAACGACTCATCGTAACTGGCCATGAGCATATCATCACAACTTTAAGACTTTATTCAAATCTGGATGAATACGTGAATTACGTTAAACAGGGGGCAAACGATAATTCGATCAGTAAATTACTTGATATTCGTAAATGTGATGTTAAACGTCTTCGTCAGTATGCCAATATCGAGAAATTATTACTGGATGACAATAGATCAGCCAGAAGCAGGAAACTAAAAACAGAAATTGAACGTATTCTGGATAATGTTTGTTATGAATGGGTTACTGAAGTAGCTCAATCTAAAGGGATAAGCGAACATAAAGCCTTAAAAAATATCATCACAGAACATAAAAAACTTATCCAACAAAAATCTGAACCAGAATTGGAGCAAAAATAATGAGTGCATTACCTCCTCATATTATCGATGCGCTTGAAGAACTTAAAGATGATGAAATTGAAATTGCTTCTTCCAATGCGCTTAAAGTACGTGCATGGCTTTACCTTTTAAGGTTTTTAAGCTCGTTCAATTACTTTTACGACAAAAAGAACCCCTACTCATCAATTGAATTATCGACCCAACAAGCAAGTTTATTTGCATTTGGAATAGACGATAATAATCCAGAAAATTTTCTTTTCTTTTGTCAGGATGCGGATTTCTGGTGGCTTAATGAGATCCAGATAGAGTATGCAACCTTTATTGAAAATTATCTGGTCATTAAGTTCCCACCACTTGATTATGAAAATAAAAATATCAAAAGTGATAATAAAATTTCAATCCGCAGTCTGACTGTAAGTATCCCCTTAAGCGATATGTACATAGATTATTTAAGTTCAAAAAAAGATACTTTTAAGAACATGATCTTAGGTCAAATTAAGAAATCTTCCAATGGGTTCAACAAGCTTGAAATCGAACACTTTTCGGATCGTCCAATTCCAGTAATTCATCAGAAAACTGCAATAACCAAGCAACATTTCAAAGCGAATACGACACGCTTTCTATAGGCCAGAAAAATGGATTATGTCACTCTTATTGAAGTTTTTCGGAGTAACCTAATAGATAAGGGATTACTACTAGATCGTTTAACCTATTCAAATAGCCCTTTACACCGTAGAGATATTTTGGCTTGCTCTGAAATGCTTAACAAAGCAATCATAGTTTACCATGAAATGATTGAAAATGATGCTATCGCTCCATCAGAATTTATAGATTCAGAATCTTATTTACTACGGAATCAAGTTTATAAAAAAGAAATAAATGAAAATAATTTAAAAAAAACAATAATTTATGTGTTTCACCATATTTCACCTAATTCATTAACTACTGAATTTTCACAATGTTTAGGTACTCTAAATTCACCTAACGTTTTTGGTCAAGCCTCACCCCTGAATTTACAAGGTGTACTACTTAATATTTTTGAAGTAGTTAATTCAAACTTCATATTTCCTGCTTGGTGTAATGTTTTTTACATCAATGGGCAGAAGAATCGTGCCATTCCTAATATTGCATTGAGTTCCATAGAACCTCAACTGAGCAATGCAATTGATTTCTTTCCAGATGCAATAGAAACACTAAAATCGCTATATTCTATTCAATTAAGTGACATTGAACTGAATATTGATGATGTGTTTATAAGGTCATAATCTGGAAAACTTTCATAAATGAAATTTTTTTAAGAAAAATACTTTCATTAATTTTATATCTAAGTTATTCTTTAACTATCGGTGGTGGATGAGCAATGTGCATGAGTTCACCCTATTTCAAAAGGATAAAAAGATGCAAAAAATCACTGCAAAAGATTCAGGAATCCTTGCTATCGGTAATAGTAAAGGTGGTGTAGGTAAGAGTACGTTCTCAGTTCATTGTGCTTTTTTCTTTGCTGAGAAAGGCTACAAAGTTGCCTTGATCGATTTAGATAATCAGGGTAATAGTTCTAAACATTTATTAAAATACAATAAAGAAGCCTCTTTACCTGCTTATGTAAAAAAATCGGATACGAACACAGTCTTAAAAGGCAATGCTGTGGATCTATTCCTAAGTGAATTGTCAGACTCACAGTTATCTATCAATAGTGGTGCAATTGCTGTATTCCAACCAAATCTAGCATTGGCTAATATTAACAACAGTATCGATACTGAAAAAACGGCTACTTTTAAAGAAAATATATCTAAACTACTGAAACATAAAACAATTATTATCTTTGATACTCCACCAACTTTAGGAAATCTATTGCTTATTCCTTTGTCCGTATCTCATCTGGTTGTTATGCCAACATTATTAAAAAGTTATGCCGTTGATGGTATTTCAGAATATATTGCTTTTGCACAAAAAATTAAAAAAGCTATGAACCCTGATCTGATCTTGGGAGGCGTTGTACCTAATTTAGTAAATAAAAAATCTGAAGTACAAAAAACTGCTTTGGCAGATCTTAACCGTGATGGAAAAGCTTCAAACCTTATCTATTTAGAAAATGATTCCATTCTTCATTTCACGGAAAAAAATGTAATCGAAGAAGCAGCTGAGCTTGGGATCGCTACATGGCATATCCAAAAGAATTCGACCAGACCAGTTAAAAAGACATTCTTTACCCTTTTCAAGCAAATTTCAAAACAGCTCAAACTTGCTGCTGACAAGTAATAGGAGAATCGACATGAACTTACTAGACGTTATCACTGGAAGCAATGAGCCAGAAAAGGGCGCAAAAACAATGGAGTCAATTGAGGTGGATTTGCACCTCATTGAAGAAGATCCATTAAACCCACGCAAATTTCTATCAGATAAAGATGAAGACGAAATGGTGGAAAGCATCAAGGATCGTGGAATATTGCAAGCTATCGTCATTATTCCCCATCCTGATGATGCTACACGCTATATTGTAAAAGATGGCAACAGACGCAGAAGAAACGCACTCAGAGCAGGTTTAAAAACGATTCCTGCCGTGATTAAAGCAGAGTTCTCAGAATTAGATCAGTTGACTGCAAATGTCATGCGTAAAGACATGACAATCTTTGATCTCAGTCACAGTATCAATCGCCTGATCACCAACAAAATTGCCAAGCAGAAGCAAATTGGCCTTGCTTTAGGCTTTAATGAGGCAAAAACAAGTAAAGTAGCTTCGCTAACTAAAGACGTTCACCAGAGCATTATTGATAATCTTGAATGGATGCACAATCAAGGAATGTGTAAAGATTTCTCAGCCATGTATGAAATTGCGAACCTTTCTAAAGAACATCCAGATGAAGTTATCAAATGGGTAGAAAAATTTGCTGCTTCAGGTAAATCTCTTGGTATGCCTGAAGTGAAAAAGCTCAAAAATCAATTTGTCATTGATGAAGAAAAAGACAATAAAGAAACTACCAAAGCTCCTGACTACAATGAAAAAGTGATCATTGATATTACCGTGAAAGGTAAAGACAGTCTTGATCGTATTTCATTATTGTCTCAAGGTAAAATTAAAGATGAGGAAGAAAGAGTGGAAGTTCTTAACGATCTGGCAGAGTTAATCAACGATCTTAAAATTATCCAAAAACAATATAAATAATATTATTAAAAAAAAATACCTCCGTAAAAAGGAGGTTTTTTTTAGGTAATGTATTAACAATAATATTCAACAGCCATATCAGAGTATAGGTAACTCAAGCTTACAAATGTCTCTAACAATTTAATACTACCCAAAGACATTCCCTCTCCAGTGATCGATACAAGCTTCTCATCAGGACGTATTTGAATCAACACATCGGTACATTCAGTTTCTATATGTGGTTCATTGAAAAGTATTGTTCTGTTCTGATCTATAGGACTTACAAACGTTTCATAGATTGCAATCATCGGATGCTTTGTTTCGAGTACTTCATTATCCTTTTGAACAAAGAACTCATAACCATCAGCTAGTCTCAACAAATTGTATGCCAAGAAAAAGATCTTACCATGCACTATCTCTACAATATCATCGTGCTTTGCTGTAAGTAGTGCAGATGTGGGATGGATAAGGAACTCATAACCCGATCCTGAATAAAAAGTCTCACTTTCAACAAAGACTTTAATCACAGATTTTGGTCTTTCAATTTGAATAATTACTCTTTTTTCAGGAGTTTGAGGATAGTAAATTTGAAAAGAAAGAAATTGGTCATCATCTTCAAAAGGATCTAGTATCACTAAATCCTTTTGGATTAAACGATCAGCAACTAAACCATCTACGAAAGATTTTATAAAATCATTCTGCATACTGGAGAGATCTAATTTCTCAACTTCTGGTACGTTGCCAATCTTAAACATTTTCTTATCCTTTTTAACTATTTCTGTTCAAGTAGTTTTGCTGCCTTATATGGTTTCAAAGCGATTAGATCCACTTTACAAGCTGCACCTGCTGTAAGTGCATCAGCTCCCCCCATTGGAGAATTTATTGCATTTATCTTATTGCAGATTTGGTAGACAGAGTTCACAGCACTCATAGAATTATTCCATGCTGCATCTTTACTTTTTGCAGTATTAGAAGCCTTTATTGTCTCGGCTAAGCCATTTAGTCTTTTCTCAATACCTGCATAACATTGGATTGCATCACCATAGGAAGAATCGGCACAGTTATATTTAATTTCCTGAATATTACTGAATTCAGCTTCAAACTTATTATTGGCTAACGTAAAAGTTGAAATAGATAACAATGCAGAAAATAGAACTGGTTGTATTTTCATTTTTTCTTCCTCACATTAAAGTTTTGCGTAAATAGCAGCATTAAGACTGGCTTTGCAATATGAAGAACTGACATTTTCAGCTGATCCCGTTTTGAGTTTATTGCATTCAGACTCAATTTGATTTTTAAACTGATTAAATACAGAACTATTCTTTTGAGCATTCAAAGAAACCATCGTATTTTTAACCGATGTGTAAATACCAATATATTTTTGGTCTGTCTCTTTAACATTCAGAGATAACGGATTGTCCTGTAATTTCTGAACAGCTTGATAATACTGATTATCAAGACCTGTATTCGCAACAGCACTGGTAGCATAAATGCTTACAGAGAGAGCACTACATAGGATCAAACCAATTTTTTTCATAAAATTCTCCTTACTCGTAATTATGGATATTCAGGGAAATAGGTACGAATATGTGATTTAAATTGAGATCCTGATACTGCTTCAGCACCAGTGATGACCCCATCACCATTCACATCCCATGCAGGGTTATCTCTAAACACATCAGGGTATCTAGCAATTGTATAGCCTCCACTTGGTACACCCATGACTAGACTATACAATTGGCCTAAACTTGTTGGTTTTGACTCACGTAAACCACGATCCTTAAAGTACTTCTCAACATATTTCATCTGATCTGAGAATGATAATGCACCGAACTGGTCTCTAGTCATTCCCCAATAGTCCCATTGGCTTCTAGGCGTATTCTTATTACCTGTGCCGTCAGTATATTGCATGAATTGAATAAGTCCTGTTGCAGATCCTTTAGGGTTTCGTGCATTTGTACTAAATGAACCTGCTGTTTCAAAACTAATTACCGCAGCCAAGTCATTAGGATTTGCACCTATATTCTTCGCTACTCTAATAATTGCATCTTTCTGTTCTTGAGTTAATGCTTTAGATCCACTGCGTTTAGTTACAACAGACGTTGCAAGTTGATAATCAGAAGCGGTAGGAGGAAGATCTTCAAGTTCTAAGTTACTAATTAAAGCTATGCTTCGACCGCTTTCAATTGCCTGTCTTAATTCCTCTACTTTTCCTGCTATATATTTGGCCTTTGCAATGGTATATGCAGCAAGTAATGCTTCGATGCGCTCATTTTGACGCATCAATTCAGTTTTTATATGATTACGGGCAACTTCCATATTGAGAAGTTCAACCCATAATGATCGATTTGAGGCTTTTACAATATCTTGTGCCCATCCTGAAGATGAGAACCGCCTATACGCTAAATCTTCTATATGCCCTTTAACCGTCTGATCATCACCAATATCAATTTTAATTGGCTCTTGTTCACCTATCTGGCCAGTATCCCTGAAGATGTCTTCAAGCTCTCTGTAAGTGACATTTGGATCATAGGCCTGCGCCTCAGTGATCGTCCCATCCTCAAGAGCTTTTTGTCTTGCTTCAATAACCGAAACATTTAATTTCGCAAGTTGCTCATCAGTAGCTCCATAACCCTGCGGTAAAGGAAATTTTAGGCCTGAAAATTTCGGCTGCGATGCACCAGAACCTACTGGTAAACTTGCTCCATACAGAATGTTAAATTGTTGCCGAATTGTTGATCCTAGATAGTTCTTATATGCACTCGCATTAATCGGTATATCATCTTTAAGATAAGGCGTAGGATCTGTAACATAGTAGCCACTTAAACCATTTCTGTTTGCGCCGACCGATTGAATGTTTTGAAAAGGATTAGCATCAGCTCCCTTACTGGAATTGCCTAACCATGCGTTACGTGCTCTGGTACTTTCTTTTTGAGGGACAGCATAGTCAAAATGTAAATGAGTACCACGAGATACACCCGTGTTCCCCATCGTACCAATAAATTGCCCTTTTTTTACTTCTGTTCCGACATTAATTGGTGATCGATTTGCCAAGTGCAAATATTGATAAACATCGTTATTGTCTTTTCTTCTTATTCGTATGAAATTACCGCCACCATTTAACCAGTCATTTGCTATAACTGTACCATCAGCAATAGCATAAAGTTTGTGGTCGCCATTAGTATTGACAATATCCAGACCTGCATGTGTACGTGCTGATCCATCCGAATTAGTACGCCCCATTCCAAAACGGGTAGTAACAATTAAATTACCAGATAAGGGCATTTCCCCTACGGCAATATTTGTTGGCTTTCCTGTCTGACCACTTGGCTGATTATATTCAAATTGCATTGAAGCATGGACATCACCATACATCAGAGCACAGAGAACAACGCAAAGTTGCTTCTTTGAATTAAAAATTGTCATTTATGCCTCTTTATCATTCAGTGGTAAACCATCTGAATATCTAATTTTGAATATCTAATTCTGTGTTTAATTTTCTTCTAAACTGCTGAATTATGCAAGTTTTATAGCATCATGTTTTTATTTTTTAGATATATCTAATTTTTAAAAAACCTTTACAATTCTAAAATTGACTACCATATTGATTTATTTATACTTACCTTATGTATATAAATATTAAAAAAGGAGATGGTCATGAATAATCTTCCTTACTCTGAGGGCGGTTTGGATGGTGGAATGTTTCATCCATCAGTCCTCGATAGAAAAGAACGTGAGTATCAGCAATACATGGATACTCAAACACCTATTGCTGCTCAAAAAATACGAAATTTTGTAAATGGGAATAATAACCATAGTTTAAGTCAAGCTTTACCAAATGAAGTTTTATATGATCAAAACTATGTTAATCAAATCGCAAATGAGTTAGAGCGTGTTAAATTACAGTTATTACTCACTCAACGTGAATTGAATTTAAAGAATAATCAACTCAATGATGCTTATTTGAATATTTCTAAAGGCAATGCAACAATTAATCGTCTTGATGATTTAATTGATGATTTAAAAGCAAAACTTAGTTCATCCAAATAACATTGTTAAAAAAAAAGAGTTTCTTAAGAAACTCTTTTTTTTATTTCAATTAATGACGTGAATCTTGTGATAAGCCTCTATTATCCGTATTCGATGATTGGAAATTTCTTGATTGTGGTAAGTATGGCGCATTGCCTGTTTTAGATAACTGATTTTGACCCGATACAGGCGAGAACGTCATACTGGAGAAATTTGGTATAGCCATTCTATTCGCATTATTGAATGAAGATAACTGTGCAGTGCCTAATGCAGCTTGCTGAGAAAGCCCCTGTCTTGCGTTATAAGCACCATAAGCAGCTAACCCACCTGCAATACCCCCTCTCGCAATACCTTGTCCTACTGCTCTCCCTACATTGTTCTGTTGAGGAGCTGCTCCTACAGAACTAGGATTAGCATTAGGCAAACTAGAAACTGATCCTGATGGCTTTGCTGTAGATCCAGATCCACGATTAACTAAAACAGTGCCATCACCACCCTGCGGTCTTTGCCCTTGTCCACCACCGCCACCATTTGGATTAGGTGAAGCACCCTGTCCACCAGATCCACCACTACCACCATAATATCCTGCTGCTTTAGGAGCTGCACTACCTGCATTATGTGCAAGATTGGTCTCACCAAGAGAACGAGATAAATTCGTACCCAACCATGAAATAACACTATCAGCCAGTGTAGTCGGCAATGAAAATATCAAAAAGATGATTGGTAAAAGGATCGTGCAATACAAGATCACCCAAGCCATCAAGAAGAAAAATTGTGATAGTGCAGCAATGAATCCATTTGATGTGAATTGAGTTGCACCCATGATTGTGAAGAATACATCTGTAGTAAAAGTAATAATAGGATCTGACAGCATAAATGCTAAATAGAATCCCATTAAAGACAACATAGGCCTGAAGAACAAAGCAATAACGGTCAAGTATCCTTGCATCTGCGAACCAACAAAGGTTCTATCAGGAATCATGTGCATAATCGACCATAAGATCAAACCAGTCATTGCCTGAAGAATGTGGAGCACCCAACCAATAACAGCCATCAAGAAGAATACATACGGTAATGTAGGAATAATGATAGCCATGTAAATTGCTACCAACTTACCCATTACCATGATTTTCGCTAACTTCTCAGATAAGTAATCAACCAAGCCAATTGCTATCTGAGCAGCTGTACCAATGTTGTCTGAGAATACTGCACCTGTTGCACCACCTACAGTTAATCCAATTCGCAGGCCAGAAATAGCACCATCCAATTGAGTTAGTACGATATGCAAAACATTACCTGTTGTTTGCATTCGAGTAATAGCATCAACATTATTGGTCGCACTAGACCCAACAAACGTATCGATAAAGACTCGCATCGTTTTCATAACTAAAGTTGTATTAGCATCTTCTACATCAGCTGCTATACGTTTATATGAAACGTCTTCACTTGTAAGATCCTCTGGAATTAAGTTTTCCATATCAGACGTAGACAAGTTAGTTACAACTGTAGGGGTTTTCATGTAATCATTAATGGCCATATCCATTTGACGAACGAGAACGTTATACATAACTTTCTCTTTTTCACTAGATACACCCTCACGATTCATCCGTTGTAAGTCAGGATTAGTACCACGATATATGACTTTAGCTTTAGCATCATAAATATCTTTCTGGAACTCACCCATTTGTCTTTTAGCTAATGCAACCTGAGTCCAACCTTTTTGAGCATAGTAATCAAGTGTTTTTTGGATATATGAGTTTTGCTGCGAAGTTAAATAATTCGTGATTTCGGAATCCGTTCTCGCTATCTCATCTGTGATTATTTTATCAAGGACAAGCGGATCAAATCGTTGTTTAAAGATCGTTGCATAAGACTCAGGACTTTCTGCCAAATCAGGAAAATTATTGACATAAGCTGTAATCGCAGTATTCAACCGACTAATACCCTGAAATTTTAAATTCTGAATATTCAGAATCATTCTTGTCTTATAGGTTTTATAATCATCCAAATCAGGATTCTGAGTTAAATACTTAATATTAGTACCTAACGCTGAAGCATTAGTAACAATATAGTCAGAGCTACCACAAATTGCTCCAAAATATCCTTGATCTAAATATTTATTATTATCAACAAGTTCACCATGAAATATATTTTCACCGCCAACAGTTTTAATATAACTTCTTGAACCATCAGGATAGACTTTTTCGCCTATTGAAGCATCTGGACTGAAATTAGCATTCAATACCCTTGTACATTGATACTGACGTATTTTCTGCAACGCAAAGGCTCTATATCCATAGGGATCATAGTTGTCAATGGAAGCAAAACTTGGTGATGGATTCTGAATAGCAGTCTGGAGGAATTCTCGATTCGCTTTATTGGTCATTCCATTAGATGCCAGTACAATCATCAATAAGAGAATGTTAATAACACTATAGAGAGATACGGTAGGTAATAAGAAAACCACCGCAGTAATAAAGCGAATTACAACCCATCCCTTTTTACTTCCTTGTCCAAATACTTCTCCATCTTGAGCAGTGTGCATCACAGAAGAAAAGATTAGACATAGAAAAAGGAAAGCAGCAGCTACAAGTCCCATGTGCCCTAAAGCACCAAATAACACAGGGGCAAGTTCGCCACTAGGCGGTGCAGTTGCAGCAGGTGAGTTTCCTGTTACAAACGCTTGAATGAAATCGTGGCCAAAAATTTTGCCTAGTAACGCAACAGCAGCATCATTCTGACAGGTACTATCAGATGAAAACGGGCAGTATATACTCATTAATGTTATCCTTTTTTATCCTAGCAAATAAATTGTCTAGGCTTACAAGTAGCTCTACTATCTTGTTAATTGGAGTAAAGAATACGCATAAAAACGGACTTTCTTTACTATAGGCAATATTAATTTAAATTTTAGTAATACACAATTTTTAAAAATTTTGGAGCAATTATTTTTTTGTTGAGATTCTAATCATTTTTTAAAGCACTTTGAAAAATAAAGTATTACAGAGGTGGTTCCACTTGTTTGAACAACTAAAAGCGTATTTATAAGTGATATTCCGCTCTAGTTAAGCCACCTTGTTTTGTTGGGGTAGCTGATCATAGTAAAACTCATTTGGTGTCATTTTGTCTAGACTCGAATGAGGTCGTTTCAGATTATAAAACTCAAAATATGCACTCAATTGCTTTTTCGCATCTGTGACACTGCTATAAGCTTTGAGATACACCTCTTCATATTTAACGCTCCGCCATAATCGTTCAACCATCACATTATCTACCCATCGACCTTTACCATCCATACTGATTTGAATGCCATTTGATTTCAATACATCAATAAATGCATCACTGGTGAACTGACTGCCTTGGTCTGTATTCAATATTTCAGGTGATCCATATTTTTCAATCGCTTCATTTAAAGCCGAAATACAAAAATCCACCTCCATACTAATCGATACCCTATGCGCAAGTACCTTGCGGCTATGCCAATCAATCACAGCACATAAATAAACAAAGCCTTTTGCCATAGGGATATACGTTATATCAGTAGACCACACTTGATTACTGCGCTGAATAGCCAATCCTTTGAGCAGATATGGATATTTACGGTGAGCTTGATTAGCCTGGCTTAAATTTGGTTTGCAATATAACGCCTGAATACCCATTTTCTTCATTAAAGTACGTGTATGACGTCGTCCTATATGATGCCCTTGACGATTCAACAAATCACGCATCATACGACTGCCTGCAAAAGGATATTGCATATGTAATTCATCAATACATCGCATCAGCTTCAGATCTGATGAGCTAACAGGTTTTGGGCGATAATAATAACAACCACGAGAGACTTTCAGTAACTTAGCTTGTTTAGATACTGAAATCTGAAGTGAGTGATCGATTAACTTTTGTGGTTGAAGCGGCCCAGTTTCTTCAACACACCTTCTAAAAAATCAATTTCTAATGCCTGCTCACCGATTTTTGCATGTAACTTTTTAAGATCAATGGGAGGTTCTGATGGAGCTTTTGATTGATCGAAAGCTTGTGAGGAAGCTGAGATCAATTGATTTTTCCAGTCAATAATTTGGTTTTGATGAACATCAAACTCAGAACTCAATTCAGCAAGTGTTTTTTCTGCTTTGATCGCAGCAAGTGCTACCTTAGCCTTAAAGTCGTTTGAATGATTTCTTCTTGGTCTACGTGCCATAAAATACTCCATATATTGATGTTTATAACATCATTTGAGGAGCAGAGTATCACTTATAGGAGTTGTTCAAATTTCCGGATCCATCTCTTTACAATCAATTGATACGAGTTGTATAGTAGTGTTTAATGTAAAACTTAATGTTAAGTTTTAGCGTCTATTAATTTAAAAATTTATGTTTACAACTAATGAGTTAGGAAGAATCAATATCTTTAGAGGTTACGGGTATGTATTGTAGTACCAAATCATATACAAACTTACTTGCATCGATTGTTGATATGCAACAATCTGCACCTTTAAATACAATGCACGCTAATCAGATCCTAAGTTATGCAATGCAGGCAGGAAATGATAACAAGCTGAATAAAGTTTTAGAACACAGGATACAGCATGGTCTCAAGGATGTTGACAATAGCTCTGTTGCCTTAAAGCATCAAATCATCAATGATAAAGTTTTGGTCAACCTGAAACGAGAACGTACAGCTCTGAATGAAGCAAACAATCTCGTTTTTGAGACTGCCCTTGCCTTTATGAAAGATCCTTCACTTGAAAAAGTTAATGATGAATCTCTGACTAAAACTTTACAATGTATCAAGAATCTTAACTGCGAACGCTCAGCAAAAATTGATTTCGTGAGATCAACAAAAGAGAACGTACTGGCATTCGTACCAGAAAGCCAAAAATTCACAGTTGAGAAGCAAATTGTTTCTAAACATAGAGAAATTGAAAGAGATAGCACAACCACCCAAAAAGTTGTATTAAAATCTACTATTGAAAACAGCTTTAATCCGCAACGATAAACTTAAGATATGACCGTAGATCGGCATGGAGGTTACAATGGATACAACAGATATTAAATGCAGTAAAGTTATTCCCTTTACTGGACTACTCTCACCAAGTCCGCTTTTAAACAATTTGCACAAGACGGCTAAACTTGAAATTCCAGAAGTTAATGACCACCGAAAATCTTTAGGAAACATCTTTAACCGATTAGGAATCAATAATATCCAATCGCTCATTTTAGACAATCCAAAGTTAAACTCAGTTGTTTTAAGTGAAGTAGCGAATAACTTCTTCACCAGTAGCTACTATAGAAAAGCAGAAGAATTGGTAAGAACAATGTCTATGCCAAATTACCAATTTGAAAATGGCTCAAATGAAATAACAAAATCCGCAACTCCCGTAATCAACCCAATGCAAAAAGAGATTATTGAGCAAATTAAGGCCAAAGAACAACTTTCGCAGCAACGCTCGAATGAAGTAACAAAAGAAAATTCCAACAATCAAGAACAAGGTTTTGGATCATTCTTCTAATTTTTAATCAAATATATTTGACGGGGAGAGTTCTCCGTCAAATAATAAAAAAAACTTAAATCAAGTTTTGAAATTCTTTCAAGCTCGTTTTTATATTTTTGTTCAATCATCAATTTATCAAAATCAATAAAAAAACCAATATTTACTTCAACAATAAACTCTGAATAAAATCTCAAATAATAATAAACTATTTGGAATGTTGAAAAGTTTTGGAATGCTTCTGGACTTACCGAATATGCACTTTCATACTTATTTTTCAAAAATATAATTACAGATTTTATTTTTGTATTAATTAAAGAAATTAATTCTTTTGAGTAGGCAACCGAATTATTGATAAGTGTCAGATAATTATCACTCAAAAATTTATATACATAATTTTTTGAAAAAATATAAGCCATAGAAAATAAGAGTTCATACTTTAAATAATTAAGCTGCACAGCCTCGATTTTACTTTTTTGCTTTAATAAGTTGGCATCGATATATTCCAAAAAGTTAATGTAAAATCCTTGCAAGGGTAAAGTTTTCTCAATTTTAAAAAATTGTTCTGCATAGTGAATACAGGTTTCTCTAAACAATTTTTTAAAATCATCAAAACTAAAATCACATAGATTCTGATTGATGAGAATAGTGGTATCAAGTTGAATCTCAGTGTTTACTGGTTCATGAATAGTTTGTTCCTGATCCTGTTTTAGAGATATGCCCTCTCCTGATATTTTGACTGTATTGACTCTACCATTTGACTCAATCCAGTTTGTTATTTCAAACGCTAGTTCAGAGAATTCAGCTTCAGTTAATTCTCCAACATCGTCAACCAGATTAACTTCAACCTTATTAATCTGTTTAGTATTAGTAAAACCTAGTTCACAGATCAAATTATCAAAACAAATTAAAAAATTAGAGAAATTTGCTATTGCAGATTCAAGTATGTTTGAAATATGGAATTTTGTATTTAAAAGATCGGTTTTAAAACAATTTGAATAGTTACCACTAGAAGATAGGATAAGAATGAAAAATAAGTTCCTAAAAAAAGGATGATCAAATTCTTCACTGGAATAGTTCTTCCAAATGTCCTTTAGATTTGAAACAATTTCATCACAAGATGTAAAAAAAGGATCTGTAGTCTCTGGATCTATCTGGCAATTTTCCAATACAAAACCAAAGTCACCCAACTGAAATTGAGAGTTGTTTTTATACCAAAATGGTAAAACGATTTCTGGATTTTTATTATCAATTTTGCATAAATATGTGCCGTATTTAGAACATTGTTCATGTAGATAAAGACATAATATTACGTGGTGAATTCCCCAAATCCTAGTATAGTCTTGATTAAAGAATGAATATTTAAAAAATATTGAAGCATAACCATTCTGTAAAATATGCTGAAACTTATTAAGGATATATTTACTATCTAAACCACTATTTAAATCTAAATGCTTAATCTCATTGTCTTTATTGCAATAAAGATTTAAGTAACCTACAAATTCATTATCATTTTCAGTCAGCAGTAAATCTTCAAAGCAATAATATTTTATCATTTATATTCCATGTCAGTAGTAGGTCTTTTAAAAATATATTCTGACAATGAGAAGTGCATATCTGAAATAAAAACTTCTTCTTCAATTGCTTTCGTTACAGCTTCTTTTAAGTTTTTCTCAATAGCATTTTTATTCTCGCCTTGTTCCAAAGAATTATTTTGTACAATTGAATGGTACATAGCTTTAATTATAAATAAGCTATCTGAAGAATATTTTATTACCTTTTCATCAGTGGAGCATTCAATAAACTTTTTTGTATGAAAAAAAGTGATTGGAAATTTTTCGATAATTTCTTTCAGTGAACCTATGCGTGAAATCAACAGTTTTGAGTTAATGAGTATACGGCTCAATTCGGTATCTACCATTGAAAGATAGATACAAGTTTTATCGAATGAAACTTGACCAATTAGCTCTGTAGAATTTATTCCACGTACAAGCACGAAATCCTCAGCTTTTATCAAAGATTCAATTGCAGAATCACTTTGAATGGCTTCAAACATTGTCAGCTCCATTTGCTAATAATTGCAGTTTAAATTTTCCTGAATCCAAAAAGTCACATAACTTAGAGAATGGTAAATTTTTCTCTATAAGTAATTGTATAACTTTTAGGATATGAATAAATCCATATTCAATAAATTGCCCTTTTACTTCAAACTCTATACTAAACTTGAAGTCTCCAACTGGACTCAATAATTTAGAAAAAAGAGTATTTTCCAATAAAAGTATCTTTGAAATTGGCATCAACTTCACTTCTTCAGTGATTGCATCCAAGTAGTCTACTTGAAGTGTTTCTTTGCGAAAATACAATTTTATCTTTGATTTTCCTGTGATCTCAATTTCTTCATCAACTTCACTTAGTAGACAAATCTTACGGTTTTCAAAAAAACCATAGTAGTCAAAATGTACTGGCCTACCTGAACTTTTATTTACAGCCTTAAATAAAGAATACTCATCTGGAGACAGACCTTGACTATAATTTTTTGCAATCAGGTCAATAATTTTTATTGACTGTTTGTTTACCATCTAAGTGCCATAAACGGAGCATTAATTAAATGTGCTTTTGTTTCCAGATCAAGAATGTGGTCTTGAGGATTATTAGCCGAAAGGTGATCTCTTAGAACATTCCTAATAGTCAGATTTATACTTTGATCTGCTTCATAATAAGACTTTGAAAAAAGAATGCCGAAATGGAGAACGTCTTTCAATGAGTACGCTTCAAACAGCGACTCAGGGAAAAGTGCAATAGTTAGTGAACCTATGAGCGTTTCAAATTTAGACGGCTCACCCTGCTCCCCCACTTTCATAAACTCATTTATAGACACTGTTTTTGTTGAAAAAGATTCAGTTCCATCACCAATCTTAAATATCTCTGAATTACTCTCCGTCATCAAAGACATGTAAACTTGATTTTCGATGAAATCAAACCCACAAACGATTTCATACCAGTCTTCTCGATCTACATGGATAAATGAAGTGATGATGACTTTATTGTCTACTTCTTCTATCGAATAACCTCTTTTTGATTTCTCTTTAGAAACATACCCCTGCCCATCAGATTTTGGATATGAGTCCAACAATTCCGTTATGAAATCTTGAGTTTTTTCTTTGGGCAAATTTGCTACCTGACGAACCTTTAAACCAAAAAGTTCAGAGCCAATGTCATAAGTATTTCGTATTGTTGTATTCATGGCCAGACTCATTGCTACGGAGATACATTAAGAGTATTTTAAAAATTTTAAAGTGTCAATTTTTAAAAATTTGTTCTTTGGGAAAATGTATATAAATGAGTTCAAGTTTGTCAAAATATCGCTCAACTAACATCTTTAGCCAAAAATAGAAAAATGGGGCTATCATACTAAATGATATGGATTTTAGTGCAGTAGTCGGTGTTACTTTAATCGGCTTAAATAATGACAAATCTTTATTTTCTTCATATTCAAAAAGTATCTCTGAATCATGATCTTTGTTACGGCTGTAGTAATACATAAACTCCGATTCTGTAAGAAAACAAACTACAGGATATAGATAAGTTGCACAGCTCTCTGGATCTACATAACCATCCATATATTTATATTTCAATTTTTCACTTTGCATTCGACAATAGCTGAGTAAAACTGTCTTCAATTGAAAATTTGTATTATTTAGTTCCATATCATACTCTCACAGAATTTTCTAACTCTGCGTTCACCTCAAGAGTGTTTTTAGCAGAATGTTTTGGTTTAAAAACATACTCACGCAAACTTTGCATGGTCTCTTTGTAACTTTGCAATATCTCTACCCTATCTTGGCCAGAGGGTGTAATACCAGATCTTTCACCATTCGTTTTGGGATCTTCCATACATTGAACGATATAACCCACACTTACACCCTTTTCTTTAAAGAGATCCGTAACCAATGCTTCTCCACATCGTGCAAACTTCTCACAGGTTCTTGACCAGTAAGCATTAGCTGTAACATCGAGTAACCGAGCTTTACTTGCGAAATTATTCTTATTAAACATCGCATCTAATGAAAGATCATTATTATTTTTTGATGAGTTAATTTTGAAAAATGCCTCTGCTCTATCAATCAAGATACGCAGTGATCTTTCTTTCATTTTATTATATTGAGGATCTGAATGCCGTATAAGTTCACTAATTGCTAAGGGTAAAATCTGGCTTTGAATTATTTGAAAAGCAACAGCATGTATTTCATTTTCAAGTCCTTTTACATTTCTGTGTAATCTGAGATGACTGTATAATTCTCTAGTAGAGGCTATACTCTCCTGTCCAACTTCATTTTTAGCTCTCAATAACCGATTACTTTCCTCAGTTATCGGATTTGATAACGTATATCTTCCAAAAGAGATATTGTCTTTTCTCAATGCAGCTCCAATAGCACGATACATACTAGCAGTATTAGACTGATGCAAACGAAGATCAGGTATAAATAAGGGATTTTTATAATGTTGATCCAATTCTATTGTTTTAAGTCTATAAAGACTATCAACAATCTCACTCATCGTTTTATTCAGAAATTGAGCAGCATCATCTTTGCCAATTTCTCTAACAGCATTAATTAATTGGTCTTTTTTTATTATTAATCTCTGTAATGAGTTTTCAATCACTTCCTCAGAACGTACTTTAATTAGATTTATACCCTCTTTAGTGAATATTTCATCAGCTTCCATTTTGCCATTCAATTTTTTTTGCAAATTATAAAAGGACTTAAGTATTGGGTTTGAATCAATAATATATTTTGAACTTTCATAATCAACATCTGCCATGAGTTCACTCAAATAATAATTTTTCTCTACAGCATTAAAACTACCACTTTTGTAAACTAACTTTTTCGTTTGTTCCTCTAAAACCCTCGCAGCATAGTGATCTAATGAGTGAAACCATTCATGTGATACTGAACCTGCTCCACGTACTTTTGTTAAATTAAATATTTGACTATAAGGCTCATAATGCGCTGCTGCTGCACCTCTGCCTGCTCTACCTCTTGCACCGAATGCTATTGCCAATTCACCATTAAATGAAATATCAGAGTCAGTCAAGTTCAATACATTTTTTAGCTCACTTAAGCCATCATAAGTAATGTTTAGTAGTTCCTGTCTTTCATTTTGTGTAACCCAATTACCAAATTGCACAGCTCGAAATGCGAAATTCCTACCAAAGTCATCGACTGTAACATCCTCACTATTTCTATAGTCAGTTGATGTTTCGTGTGTCAAATTCTGGAGAATCTGAGGATACCTAAGATCTAGACGTTCTGGTTGATCTTGCTTGATTTGCTTTTTATACTCTAAATCAAATCTTTCAGTGATTTTTATACTGCTTTCTGAAATGACATTATCCGATTTATTTTCTAAGTCATTTAATTCTAGATCCTTATAATTTGGATCATAACTTGCTCTAAAATATGAAATCTCTTTTTCAGGTGTTATATTTTTTTGAATTTCTAGACTTAAATTAAGCTTTTCTATAACTTTCTGGATTTGATCTTTGAAACCACTCCCATTCCTTATAATTTGAAAAAACCCATCTTGGCCTGTAACTTTCTCGAATGTATAAAAAGCATTTTCCAATTTAGCATGAGGAGGTATTTCATATTTTGAAAGTTGATTTGTATGATTAATCTCTCCTCCAGTTTCAACATATCTTCTAAAGTAGATCTCATCTATTTCAGAAGTATCCTCATTTATGGTATTCACCATAACTTTTATTGAACCGACTTTTACGTCTTCAAGAAAAGACATTGTTTTTGATAAGTTTGAGGATTTTCTATTTACTCCTTTAATGAACTCTCGGATGTTAGACCGAGATGAATCATTAAATTCTGGCGACTCAGGATCTAGATCATCAAAGTAAAACTGTTGTGGATTTGAAGCTACTTTATCTATAACATTCTTATAGTTTACAAGCATGTTAGTCATAGCTGATAATGGGTAGCGGTCATGTAAATCAATACCTGCTTGAATAATTTCCTTAAAATGTCCAACAAACTTTGAATAGTCTTTTAATCTTTGAATGAAAATTTCAGGTTTATTTTTATCAATTTTAGCCATACTCAATTTATTTGGGATCATATTGTAAATTGATTGTGCAAAAAAGAATAATTCATTCGATTTATCCTCCAACTGAGGCAATGTCTCTTTTTTGAAGTTCCACAATGAGCTTTTTTTATATTTATCAACTAATATTTCAAAAGAATGATTTCTATCTTTTTCTATCTCAAGTAATGTTGAATCTCTATTTTCGTAAAAGTGCTTTCGTGCACCAAAAACATTTTCGCCATAATCTTCAATTCTATCGGCAGTCCTGTTCTTCCCTTTCTCTATTGTTTCTATGACAACATCCGTTGTCTTACTGTGTTCAATATTTTCAAAATTTTGCTGCTGTTTTTTTATTAATTCTAATTTGTTCGAGTCTAACTCGTTATAAATATCAATTTTATGAATGTATGCTATAAGAGTTTCTAACTTCTGGTTGCTATTGTTTATCCCTACATCCGCTAGTTCAGCTTTAAATTGATGAGATAACACATCCACATAGTCTTTTTCGTGAAATTTCTTAATTTCCAACAGAAGTGAATCTATGAATTCCTCATCAGGACTTTCAATAAAATTTTTTAAATTCTGCGTTATCTTCGCAATTTCAGGCAAAGCATTTTGTACCTTTATTGCTTCCTGCCATGAATCCGCTGAATACTCTAATATTTCAGGTGTTTCTTTTATATTTGATATAGCTAATAACGTCTTATTCTCCATAACACTTACAGGCAGAACAAAAGATAAATCTGCTTTTTTAAATGCAGATTCAGGAAATCCTAAGTTCATTAGCATTGATTTATCAGATGTGATAACTCCAAAAATCTTACTATCGTATCCATATTTTTTTAATGTATCTATTGGCAACGGGTTTTCAAAAGATAAATCTATGAATCGTTCATCCTTATTTTTATTAAACTCATTAAATTGTTTTTCAATGTCTGCAAAGCTTTCAAGTTTGAACTTCTCTGCATAAACCTTTGAATCAACAAACCAGAATTCTTTTTGTGTATTTTGACTTTTTGAAAAGCTTAGCCACTGATCCTTATCAATTTTCAATCTAGCTATCGCATTACTTTCAGGCATTTCAACAATATTAGAGTTATCTATATTTAGAAATTTTCTAAATAATGATGGTTGAATTTTATTGTCTGCTTTTACAAATTTAGGATAAGAATTCTCAGAATTAACACGATTAAAACCTATGGATTCCATGTGTAATTGAAATTGGTCTAGATCAAAAAAATGATTCAATCTTTTAATATCATTTATTGAGACAATAGCAAGTTTGTCACGATTTTTTGTCGGGTGTCTAAAACCAACATTTAGACCGTAATTTTCCAAGTTTAACCATTTCATTTTACAATCCTCAATATGAAAAACTTTCATTTATGAAAGTTTTTCAAAATCTCAATCTGGTTCAACCACCCTCAAATATCTTTCATAAATGAAAGATTTCTAAAGTTTACTTTGGAGCTGTTGCTGAACCTGCTAGATTTTTATTGGTCAAAGAATTAACTTTCTTATTTTCTTGTGATACTAAAGAAGCAAGCATAGATTCGATACGTTCATTTTGCGCATGTTTATTACCCATTATTGCAAGCTCCAAAGCTCCCTCTTTAAGAATTTCAACTAAAACTCCACGTTCAGTCTGTCCCACTAAACTTCGATTCCAGTTCTTATATTCCTCACCATGACCAAGATAACGATCTACTTGCTCACGATATTGTTGTCTTAAAGGTTTTACGGGTTGACCAGACTCAGTTCCATTTGGTGTAGCCGTAAATTCTGACTGAATAGCCATAAGAGAGTTAAGCGCAGGTGAAATTACAGCATCTTTTTCAAATTTTTGACGCAAATATTCCTGACCTCTAGGAGTTTTAGCTGCTGTTGCACTTAATGGTGCATCTGGAAGACCAACCATATTATTAATAAAACTGGTTTTAGCCATAGCGTATTTATCTGTAGATGATGAATACTCAAATAGCGTAGAGGCTTGTAAATTTGCTCCTTGCATTTCACCTACACTCAAACAGAGACCTGCTGCTGCTTGTTCGGATGTGCAGAAATAATCGTGGTGAAGCTTCAAAGCTTCATCTTGTGCCTTTATGGGATTTGCAAACTTTCCTGTTCCTGCTGTAACGTTCTGGAAAACCATATCAGCTCTTATTTCTTTATCCTTTTCCTGTGTCTCAGTGATAGTTCTACGTTCATTCAATACTAGACATGGGTTGTAACCTTGACCAGCTGCTCCATAATTGAGAGCTGTATCTTTAATTCTGTCTGATTGTTTCATTGCCCCAATTGCACTCGCTGTTGTACGTGCAATTTCCATATCTGCATGTGCAATATTAGAAGCATTTACAGCTTCTTGTTGAGTTTGAACTCCAATTGCCCCAAGTATCATACTTCGTTCGAGTTGCAATGCAGAACTTACAGATGTATCTAATGTATTTAAACCTGTAGTGAATGTTGCTTTGAGCTGTGCAAAGCCTGTACTCATTTGAGTTAAAAATGTAGGTGTCATATAAGGTGGACAGTAATATGCAGCTACAGATGTACTAAATAAGCAAAGTGCCAAGAATCCAGTTTTACGATTCATATTATTCTCCTAAGATCGGCCTGCAATAGACTGATAGCTTTTCTTAGTTTTACTATTCGCTTCATCTGCGCTGATTAAAAGCAGTGATGCAAGATTACCCTCAAGTCGAAGACCACGTTCATAATCCTCATTTAAGAGCCAAATATTTGCACCTTTCTGGCGTGCCATCTCAACCAATAATCCTCGTGTACTTTGATTCATCATTGTAGCCTGCCATTTCTTTGCTTCTTCCGTGCCATAGTATCGACCTATGACATCATCGATCATCTGGTTAGGTGATCGCAGCTCACCATTTTCATTTTTTATCGTTTGAAGATTAGCAGCATCAATTGATGCTAAAGAATAGGCAGGAAAGGCTTGTAAAGCTGTTTTGCGGTTCAAAGCAAATAAGTATTGTTGACCTCTAGGTGTCATCCCGTTGACGCTATTCAATGCTACATCTGGAGCACCTAAAATATTTCCACGTAAACTTCTACGTGCCTCAGCTTCTAAACTATTCGTTTTGGCAGGTTGGAATAGTAAAGCTGCATTGGTGTCGCCACCTGCAAGCTTACTTACAGTACATAAACCTTTTGCAGCTTCTTCTGCTGTACAAAAAAGTTCACGATGACGTTGAATAGTCTCTTTATTAACTTGATTAATATCGTGTACTAATCGCCCTGTACCCGTACTGGTATTATTAACCATTTTTGCAGCGAGCTTTTGCGATTCGTTTTTACCATTACTTAGTGTTGCATTACCAACAAGAACTTTACAAGTATTATAGCCTTGACCCGTTGATCCATAACTTAGAACAGTATCAATAATCTTATCTTGTTGACCTATTGCTTGGATCGCTGTTGCCAAGCCTTGTGCTGCATTTTTTCTTGCATCAATTACTTGTGTTGCACCTGCACTTGATTGAGTAACTGCTACACTAATTGCTGAAGAAATCTGTCTAGTATTTTCCTGAATGGCATAAAGCAAGTTCGCTTGTGTAGTAGCGAAATTGGTTGTCATGGTCGCACTTAATGTTTGCACTTGAGACTGAAATTGAGGCGATACAACTTCATATTGAAGATTTGCATTTGCATTTGCTTCATAAAATGGAATGGCTAAAAGGGAAGTTGTAATTAGTAATTTGATTGATTTCATTTTTTATTGACCTCCAACATTGTAAGGAAGTCTTTGAGAGACTTGATTACTTAAGACAAAAGCCGACAAACTATTACCCGAAGTACGTGTTATATAGTCGATTTGTTTACTGATACATTGTGCATTTGAACAAATATCTTGTGCGGAATAGCGGTTATCAACAATATTCGCAATATAGTCTGTTGCAGCCTTATGTGTATCTGATTGCAATTTATTATGGTTGAATACCAGTGAATAATTAGAATCACCGCTTTGCAAACCATTAGGTAATATTGAACAAATCCCCATGTTAGCTTCTGCAATACTGCAATAATTTTTATGTCTTTCAATTCTGTTCGCTTCAGCTTCAGATGAATTACTCATCATCACTTTCATAAAGTTGGAAACCATGTCTCTTGCATAGATTGATGATTGAACTAACTTAATTTTCTCTGCTTGCTGATTGGCAAAAACCACACAAGATGTTGTCTGTGAACTTCCTAGACGACCTGCATCATCAACCATAAATTTTAACAGGCGATCAGACATATTAATTGCACCAATTGCCGTAGCAAGGGCTTGATGCGCATTCTTTGCTGATTCTGCTTGTTGTTGTGATCCAATTGCTTTTTGCTGTGTTAAAACACTGTAAGCACCTTTAACCTGCTGAGTAAGCAGGTTATAACTATTCTCAGCCTGCACAGCGAAGCTGTGCGAAGAAATGGAAAGCAAGGACAATAAAAGTAGATTACGATTTATAATCATTCATTGCCTCCTTAATTTCCGAATATGGAATCAAAGATAGAAGATTTACTACCTGAGCTAGTATTATTCTGTGTCTGATTTCCTTGAGTACTAGCAGCTAAGTTACCTGTACTTGCAGTAGCGGTAGGGTTAGTAGCATTACTCCATGTATTACCATTTGATCCACCAGTTGTATTCGTTCCAGTTGGGTTGGTCATACCGCCAATAGAGTTATTCACTGAATTTTGAACATTCTTTAAATCAGTATTAAATTGCGTTGTTTCTGTTGGGAAAACATTTACTGATTGACCAGTCGGAGCTTGAGTTTTATAGATGTCCGCTAATTCTGGATCAATCTTACCTAAACCTCCAGTTACAGCCCCTTGAACCGCACCATTTAGATCAATAGTTCCGTTTTTATTAATGATGTCAATTGCGTTGTTTAAAGGCTCAAGAGCTTTTTTAGTTGCTTCATTTACCATCGTACAAACTTTACGTGTAGCGTAAGCTCTTAGTGCTGCAATCGCAGCTGCTTTCATACCACTGAAATCTGGAATAGCAATTGAAAGGTCTATCATTTTCGTAATATCAGAGAAACAGCTAGATCCTGAAGAACCTCCTGAGCTACCATTAAATAGAGCATCAATGTCTACTGGAGCAGTATTAAGAATTTGACGATTCTTAATTACTTCTTGTTGTGTCCAAGCAATACTACCTTGCGTATTAGCATCACCACATCCAACCGCTGCTGTATTGATTGCAGACTGTGCAGCTGCGGAGTTATCGTCAGCAACGAAAGGGGAGGAGGTAATAGTTGGGATATTTGAAGTAACGGTATTTGTATAACTATTTCCCACTGTTGAGGACTGCTGATTAATTGACTCGACATTACTTTGAGTAGATCCAAGCGAGTTTAGACCAGTATTCGATGCAATTGATGAGATTGATGTAGCAGTTGCTAAACCAAAACATACACCTATAACCAGACTTCTTAATTGTAATCCGTGATTACTAGAAGAAATCTTGGTAACAAGTTCTTTACGTTTAAAAGTAGAGGCTTTTTTCATAGTAATCACCTAATTTCAAAAAGATGGAAAAATATTATTGGATTTTGCGTATGCCAAGATGCCTTTAATTTCACTGACATTAATCGAGTCATACACTGAGATTGTTTGCCAATGCCGTATAAAGAATAGAAGCCTTGCAAGAAATAACTGATCTGCTTTATTTTCAATAATCCAGACTATTAGATCAGTTAAATGCTGATTCACTTTTAAGAATTCGTTATTTGCTTTACTACTCGATATGACATTTCTGATGAAGTAGATGACATAAGAAAAAGGACTTGCTGAGAAAAAGTCATAGATAATGGGATATTCGATTTTATTAACATTTTCTTTGCGGAATAGGTCAATAAATTTACTTAGATTTTTTATACACTTATCACTTACCTCAGTACTAATCGAAGTAAAATTAATGCCAAGTAAGTCAGATTTTTCAGGGGTGAATTCAACCAACAAACCAAACGATTTAATTTGATCAGGTAAGCTTTCAAAACTGGAGGCAATAATAGTTTGTGATACATGAGTATCATTAAGTGCATAGGCGCACACAAAGCGTAAGAGCGTGTCCAAATCTAATTGAACATTATCTATATTCAAGTTGTCCATTGTTATCCCAAATCTCATCAAGAGTATTTGTATATATTTGCTATATAGTAGTGGTTTTTAAAAATTTATTCAATTCATTGAGAAATGCCAAAAACTCGCTGAAGACTATTTGCTATTGTTGTTAATGGGTATTTTCTTAATCTTAATTCTGCCGACTCCAATGTTAGGCAAAACTGCTCTTTGAGTTCATAAGCTCGAATTTGCAATTTGTATTGGTCTTCTAATCCTTTTAGTTTTTCTTCTCCGTAGGAAAACACAAGTAACCATTCAGAATCAGAAACCGTTATTATATCTACTTCCGCATAGTAGTTTTTGGCGACTCCAACCATCTTGATAGGATCTTCGTATACATCATTAAAGTCGTCCAAAACTGGTAAAACCTGTTCAGAAAACAAATCTTTTAACCAGTTGAGGTTTTCAAAACCTAGAAACGCTGTCTTGTCTCTAAATTTAGTAATTGTTTCACTAGCTGAGTTCATCAAGAATCTCCAAAAATTACATATATTAAGGGGTAGGGGAGTGTGAATTGTCGTCTTGGTTATTCGTAATTCCCACTTTACTTTTAACAAATTCAACCACAGCTTTAAGTGCTGATTTGATTTGTTCAGCATAACGTTTCATTTCTTCACCTAGATTGAACTTTTTACCATCTTTGTCAATGAAGTTTGGTACTTGGTTAGATATGGATTCTTGATTTTCTACAATTTGAGTCAAATCTTTGGAAAATTTTTCTTTTAATGATAGGTCAACTTCACCATTCTTTAAAACATCAACAGCGGAATTCGTCTTGTTGACGAAGTTCTGATGCGAATCATACATATTTGAAATGATCTGTTTTCCTTTTGGAGTACTCTCAATCAGATCGATCTGGTCTTGAAACATCTTTCGTAATGGTTCATTTTCACCTTTATTTAACTCATCCACAATTGTATTTAAATCTTTATTATTTGCTTTCCCATATTCAACCATTTGCCCACGAAAGTCGTCCATTTTATCAAATTTCCAAAAGTCATCGATGCTTTGGCTATAATTTTGATGTGCATCTAAAACATCATTATATTTTTCACATATCAATTGGTTAGCCACTACGGATTTTAAATCCATCTCATCATTTGCTATTGTTGATTTAAATGAATCAAACCGATTTGCTATCACTGCACTAGGATCTTTATTGCCATCAATTTGTGTATTCAACTCTTGCACGGCATTTTGAGAGCGATCTTTGAATAAATTACTTAAGTTTGGAAATAAGGAATAATTTTTAACAGTTCCCCCTGAATTTCCTTTTCCTCCACTTGCAACCAGATCAGAATTAACATTAGATGCAGGCACTAAACTTGTAGGTGGTGTGAAACTATCATAAATATAATTAGAGTTTTTTTCCTGCAACAACTGCATTGCTTTTAATAATAATTCTTCTTGATTGGTGTTTAATTTTCTTTTAAAGAACTCCTGACCATTTACTTTTACAAGCTCTTTACTAACATCGTCTATGATCTCGTTTTCTTGATCATTTTCACTATCAATTACTACTAACTCCTTTGAATCGCTAAATTGTAATTCATCATCTAAAACTTGATATTCAGTTCTATCCAAATCAATAATGTCAGAGTTAGGTAGATGTTGTGTACTTTCTTCATACTCTACGAATGCAACGTCTTCATACAAATAATCAGGTTCTTGTAAATTTTGATTGAACTGCTGATCATCAAAGTTTTGGCCTTGATTGAACTGCTGATCAACAAGGTTCTGTTCTTGAGGATCCTCATTCATACCCTGATTAACATATTCATTCATTTTTTCCGTCCAGTTATCATCAAATTTAGCTTCTAGAGTATTTATCACTATATTGTCTTTATCTAACTCAGATAGAGAAATTGAATCATTATCAGCACCAATATAAAGCAGCTTACCTGCTGTATTTCTGAGTTGTATATGTAGTGTTTGGTTAGTCTCAATTTCATCCACAATATCAAGATTGACAAGTGAAACCCTGTTATCAGTTAATTGATTATCTAAAGACAATATAAATTCTGATAAATTTTTACCAAACTTAGATGTATTTTGGGCACTATTATTTTTTAAATTTGACCAAGTTGATACCAAGTCTAAGTTATCTTGGTTTAAATGTTCATTAGTTTTATTTTCAGGATTCATGTGCTACACCTCAATTTTTTAATGAATTTATTAGCTCGCCTGGTTCTACCTCACGAATTTTATTTAAAACAGTTTCATCGATATTGTTAATCTTCACTGTCGAAAACTCTGAAGACAAATGTGTTAATACTGCTCTTAACTCTTTGAACGAAAAATTGGCCTGCTGCGTAGATCGAGATCCTTGTGATAGATCACCCACTAGCACAAGATTCATACCTTTTTCGATATTTGCATTTTTCTGTCTAAACAGATTCTCATTTTCAGAAAATTGTTTTATTTGAGAACGATTTCCTTGAACCAATAAGCAATAATTATCTAACACGCTGTTAAATGGCTTTATAGAAATTTGCAGGACAGGATTACCTGCTGAATTTGATTTTGTAATCTGGAACTCAGGCAGTTTGCAGCTAATCTTATTCTCACGGGATTCTTCAATCGCTTTTAAATATGTGATTGCTTCTTGAATAGTCGATAGCCCTTGAATCTTGTCAGTTAATGTTCTGAAGTCTATATCTGAAGACATCAGTATGGCTCTCTGTCTATTACCATTTACATCTGTATAGTTAATTGATTGAGAATGAACTTTTGACACAGATGCCACTGTTAGCGCACTAATAATATTACCTGTAAGCAATGTAGCCTCTTTCACTTTTTTAATTGGTTCAAACTCATCAAATCTATGGAATAGTGAACTTTCATTATTAAGCATCTCTAGCCTCTCAAAAACTTTCATTAATGAAAGTTTTTGAGTATCAGAGCGTAAAAATAGCGCAGTACCTACATTCCGATGATGTGATTCAGTGGTGATCGCATCTTCGATTAAATACTTCAACTTGTCACTTTTGATTGCGTCCAAACTTGGGTACGTGTATTTAACTTCATAGTTTTGAGAAGCAAGACAAACCGATGTTAGTTTAGGAAAAGTAACTCTGATAAGTGCATTCTCAAAACTATCCCTTTCTTTCAAATCAAAAAGTGATGGAGCTGTTTTAATGGCAAAGTTTAGACTAATGGAATTATGTTCATCTGCTAAATGTGATAATTTGTTGACGAAATCTACAACAATCATCGCTTTTTCTAGCTGATAAGCAACGTGTGAAAAAACCTTTGAATTAAGTGAAATTATCGATTTCAAACCATCTAAATCGATGTTTTGTTTTAATCTATTTGTTATGTCTGCAAAAACATCATTATCCAGATCATTCTTTAAAAAACCTTGAGTAGCAGAATGTTTAACTGACTCGTATAGTTCTTTTGTCAGAATTACTTTTTGCACCTCATGATAGAGTTTAAGAAGTCTGGACAAAGGCAAATCTTTCGGCTCAATTTCGATACCATCAAACATTTTTGGATCATAGTTATCTAAATGTTTTGCAAGTTGAGTTGTCATTAATTTAGTACCTTTATCTACCAAAATATTGACATCATTAGAAGTTAGGGGAGTGATAGCTGACTCATACTCAACACGTTGATAAAAAGCAGGTTCAAAGAAAGCACTTTTATTTTTAACATTTGATATGCCTAAGCCAGTTTTTATTTCTTGGCTATCAAGTGTTTTGGCTTTCCAATCGCAAACTTTAACAACGAATGGATTGATACCAAGCTCATTGAGTTTTTGGATTTTTTCACTATATGCAAATGTAAGATCATCTATAATCTTTTCCTGCATACTGATTGTTACGAAATTAAGTCTGTTGAATATTTTCTTAATGAGGCCATCTGTATTTGCTTTATCTTCCCTTTCAGGCACATCTATGATTAGCATGTTTGCTAATGCACGATTGTTTTTGAGATATTCATAAGCAACGTCATCACCATATTTATTTAGAAGATCTACATCTGTTACTTGCTTATTAACATTCTCACGATTACTCGTTATGTTTGCACTCAATTCTGAAAGTTTGGCATTGTGCATCATAAGAAACTTACGCTGAATAGGTAGTCCTGTATCAAATTGAGAAATGATTGGATGACTTACTTGCCCTTTTCTATCTACTCGGCCAATTAATTGTAAAAACTCATCAATAGCTTGAGGAGCTTGAGCAGTCAAAAATTCACGTTGACGTAAATGATCAGAGTTTGCAAGATTTCCACCATTCACAGGAATTGCATGAAGCGATAATCCTGTTGATCCAGATCTAGACAAAATCATTACATCTAATTTTCCAGATTGAAATTCACTACAGGCCTTAGTCTTTTCAACTGGTGTGTTTTCAGTTCTTTTTTCTACTTTGTAAACAACACCATCGATATTATTAATTTTGCGTAAACAAAATTCACGGCCAGAAATTTCACCAACCTTATAACCTTTTTCCTCTAAAGCAATAGTCATTTGATCTAAAGGACATAAAGGAATATCAGGAAGTTTTTTTATTTCATCTCTAATTATTTCTTTAAATTCTAAATATTTTTCATCAATGATCGTTTCAGATCTAACTGAGCCATATCGATCTCTAATTTGGATTGTATCTAAACGATCCAACATACTTTCTAAAAGATCTGCGATATTGGGTGGCTTAGCTAGAATCTTCTCGGTGTGATTATACTCTGAGAGCTTTTCTTCAAGATTATTGAGGTTAAGTATTAAAGGGTTTTTATTGTATTCAACTTGCGAGATTTCTCCTGAAGACAATTGGTTTAAAATTTGGATAAATTCTGGTTTTCCCTTTAGCTCATTAATATCATCAATAATAGAAATGGCTTTTTCATCTTTAACTAAAAGCATTTTTAGTAAAGATTCACCCGTATTTTCTAGACCAATTACAGGTTTTCGGTTTTCTTTTAAGGCTTCTAAAGCTTGATCAATAACTAATGGTGTAGTTACTGCTAATATAATTTGTCTACTAATGTTGTGCATTCTAGATGCAAAATTCATGGAGTTGACCTGTAATCGATTCTCCTGCCACCCTGACTCTTTAGAACGTTCAATATTCGCTTTAATTTCAGCATTGATCTTTGCTACTTTCTCATCAACATCACCAGAAAGGTATGCCATTCTTGATAAAACAGAAGCTAATTGGTCAGACAATTCTCGTGTTGCAGTCTGGTAATGACTTGGTGAGTCATACGTTCTAAACTCAAGTTTAGAAAAGTCATGTTCTCTCCTCATAAAAACACCATCCTTAGCGAGTGCCATAGAAATAGCTTCAAGGATCTCATTTGATGGTTGGTTTTCAAGAATACTTTTTAACTGACCTTGAAATTGTGTAGGAAAAATATCTGAGTAAAAATTATAATTTTTTGCCTTTTTCAAACTCGTTGCTGATGAATAATAAGTTTCGCCAGTGTTCGCCTTTAACACATTTAAAAAGTAGCTGATGTTAGACTCACCGCTTGCAGCGACATGAGATTCATCTAACAATAATCGAGTTGAACGGTCACAGCTGCGGAGTAAAAGATTTTCTTTAGTCTGATTTCGTCCAGAGAATTGAGTATATGTAGTAAAAATTACATCGTATGATTTATCAATTTCAGATAGGCTAACCAATTCACTGGTTTTAATCGGATTATAAAGAATTTCATTGTTGTAACTTATTGCACCATCTACATTAAATATAAATGGATTTTTAATCAGCCGAGCAGTATCGGTATCAACAATATCTCTCCAGAGATCACTAAATAATTGTGCATTTCTAGTGAAGAATACAGGACGTTCATTGTTCAATAGAGAGTATCTTAATATTCCTGCTAAAGTTCTGCCTTTTCCAATTCCAGTTTGATCACCAAGTATGTATGATCTACCATGTTCAAATGTAAGAATTGCACTTGTAAGTGCATCAATCTGTTCAGAGCTGTAAGCTTTAGCAAGAGAAGCAACATCGTTATATTGAAGTGTATGTAAAATAAAACCATCAAACGGATTGCCACTTGCATTCTCAATAGCTAGAGCTAATTCTCTATTATTTTCAGCTTTCAATAAAATTGTTTTGATCTGTTCATCCTGTGACTCTTTGATTAACAAAGCTTGATCACTTGGAATCATAGAATTAGAAATTGAAACTTGTGAAACAGGAACATACATTACCTGCAATGATTTAGCTTCAAAAGTTTCTTGTTCTTGTTCAGTTTCAATCTCGTTGCCATCTTTAAAAGTAGAGTCTGAGAGGGGAGGTGATGATTCTAATTCTGGCAAGTTCAGATCTAAACTATGTTGTTTAACTTCAGTAGGATCAACATCGATGTTTTCATCTTTCGCAGCCGTTTCAGCATAAAGCTCAAAAGGATTATCTTCTTCAGTTTGAGTACTGACCTCATCGAAGAAACCTAACTCAGATGTACTTTCAACAGAATTTAGATCGGGTATTGAGAGGGAAGTCTCCTTATCAATTGAACCAATTTGATTTGACTGATTGATCTGATTAGAAGCATGTCTATTAAATAAGATTTCCTCTGAAACTTTCCATAGATCCGTTTCAGTTTTAATGATCTCTAGATGATCAGGAACATCATACTTTCTAGATTGTGGGAGTTGTTCGCCAATAACTAGAAGTCTTACATTGACTTTAGTACCTTGTCTTTTATACAAAGAACCATCTAGTTCTAGGGCACATTCTACGTGGTAGTTGTCATAAAGATAATTTAAGAGAGTTTTGCTGCCCCCTTTAACTAAACCTTTATCATAGATACTATCAGATCCAATGATATAAACACTGCGTCCATTATCAGATCGTAAATTTAAAGTTTCTAAAAGTATTTTATGATCTAACCTTTGTGTAGGAAATTGAATAGGCTGACCGTCAGCTGAGATCAGTGCAATTTGTTCTCGATCAATACTTCCAAAAGGTGGGTTGGCTATAACATAATCAAACTTGCGATGATTGTTCAAATTCAATAATGGAATTTTGGTGAAATCACCCTCAAAAACTTTTATATTTGATTCAATTGAGTTCGCATTAAAAAATGTTTGAAGATTCTTAACTCGATTGGAATCAATTTCAGTAGCAACAACATTCAGAAAAGGGGAGTCAATAAATTGAGTAATGAGAGATCCATTACCAATGGTGGGTTCTAAAATACTCTTTTGATTAGATCCCTTTATATCATCTAGTAGCAATTTCTGGCATATAGCCGAAATAGTGATTGGGGTAGAAAACTGCTGTAACTGGAGTTCACTTGCACCGATAATTTTTTTTATTGGTTGATTGTTATGTAAATTCACAATCTCAAAAAAATCTTTTTCAGCCGTTGCCTCAAACTTTGAAGCCATAACGTTAAAAGCTGTTTCCAATTGTTCATAAAAAAATTGCTTTTGCGTAGGGTTAATCTCAAGATCATAATTTTGATCTTGATTATTGTTTAAAATAAACTTCAAAGCTTGATCAATGTCATGTTCGTGTACGGTAGTGTTACTTTGTAAAATATATTTTGCATAACCTAAAGCACACTTAGAGATATTCCCACGTTTTAAGATGTGTTCTTGACCTGCTTTAAAAACTTTCCATAGTTCATTATTTGGAATTTGACCTTCAAAACTGGAATTATTTAAGTCCGAAAATTTCTTTGGATCACTTGTGAAAAATCGAGCGTAAGGCGTAGCGAAAACATGAAGACCATCGGCGTTGAGTCCGATTTTAGTCGCATTACGAATAGCTTCATGATAGCGATATGTGCTTACATCGTTCACTGCTCGGACATAGGAATCATTTAATTGACCAACTGTAGTTTTATAAAACATAAGTTGTTGATTATTAAGCCCTAGCAAATTTACAAAAGAATTAATATTTGTATTTAAAAAATAGATATTTAAAACATTAGTCTTGTTAATTTTATGGATTTCAATATTGGATTTCTGAACAGCTGACTTATCCAGTTTATTGAAAAGATCTACTACTTCAATGCCGAAAAATTCTTTGCCATTATGATGTCTTTTCGCAGGACGAGTATAAAAACCCTCGTTATTTAGGTTTACCCAAGTGAAATTATTTACAGTTTGATTCATAGCGAGATTCCACCAAAATTAACGATTAAATCCAAAATCAATAGATTGTGAATTACTAGATTGTTGATTCCGTTTGGATTCTTCTATGAGATGACGTGAATGATCTTGGCCAGTTTTTACATACTGTGGTAAAGCATGTTTGGTGAAATCTTCATTTAAGATAAGTTTTTTAGAAAGCTTTCCATCATCTAGATCCAATTTTTCAAGCTTATTTGCTAAAGCCATCGGATCTGTAGTTGCTGTGAAAGTTACATAAGGTGACAACGTATCACTATGTCGTTCAATGCCGATCATAGTGTCTAAATAGCCTTTATGCTGTATTGGTTGATTTGTGGCTGCGTCCATTTCTGAAATATTGTAAATTTTAAGTGGACTCTGAGATCTACTTGCTTTATTTCTATAGCTGTTGACCGTTTCTTTTCCTAAGAAAATATTCCTACTTGTGTAAGCATCTAAATATATTTCTCCCTTTTCAATTTTGGTTGAGATAGATCGTAAATAATTTTGAAGTTGAGGATCTGATGTCTCTAGCTTATGTATAAAATTTTGATTTAAAAGCTTATTGACTAAAATCCTGTTTAAATCATGATTGAACAATACATTGTTTTGAGGTGTGTTATTTGCAGTTATAAGTGGGTTAGACATCAAATTAGTAAGAGTAGTATTTATATTTGCAGGCACTTTAATGTTTCGAGTACCTGCTTGTATTTGTTGCAAATAGGTACTTAAAATACCATTGTATATAGCTTGTCCATCGTTTTTTGATCGTAGAATATAATTCAAATTTCCTGATCGTTCAGCACTATATTCATCTTCATGATTAAGAGCACTCATAAACATTTGTTTAATTTTGTCAGTATCAGAATTTCGATCAATGGTGAAATGATTTTCTATAATTTCTACTCTGCCAAATGATGTATTTGGAGTAGAAACAAATTGAACATGCGCAGGAGCTATAATTAACTCTGAAGATGGTTTTGTTGAAATTGATTCAAACCAATGTGCTCTAAAAGATCGATAGTTATCAGTAGAGGGAATTTCAAAACTTTGGTCAAAACTTAAAGCAACGGAATTATTTTTACTTCTGTCAGACAATGTTTTTCTTGGATTGGAAGATAGTTCGTATTGGTTTTGAACTATTTGACGAGCTTGGTTTTCAGATTTCAAGCGACCAGTCTGAATCATATCCTGTACACGTTCATCAACAGTATTCAATCGAACTTTTATTTTTTCATTAGTGGCAATGTTAGTACCAAAAGCATACTCATTTCCATCTGGTGCATAACCTATACCGTCTAAATGTAAAAAAATTCTATTTGGTACAGCCTTGTTATTCACAGGATTATTAATGCTTCGACTCATGGCCTGTAGATGACTTAGATCAAGATCATCTGTTTGTTTATTATTCATCATTTGTTCCCCTGTTGTATGGGTATAAGTAGTGATAGCAATGTTTCTTGCAAATAAGATTCTATAACAAAAAAAAGGAAAATGAAAAGATTTTAAAAAAAAGATATACCGAATTTTTAAAAATTTAGTTTTCTAAAGACAGATCCTTTGACTGCTCACTTACTTATATTTAGATAAATTTAAAGAATAAATTTAAATTTATAGGAGCAAAAAAAAAATTATAAAATTCAGAACCTTAATCTTATGATGTGAGGTATTAAATAATCTTTGTGAGGTTTTAGATAAGAACTGTGAGGTTTTAAATAATTTTATGTAATACAATGCCTTATGGATTTTTTATTTTTTATGTGAGGTTTTAAATAGAAGTTGTGAGGTTTAATATTTATATTGTGAGGTTTTAAATAGAACTATTCAAAATTTATAAGTATTTGTAAAATATAAATTAAATTTATATTGTGAGGTTTTAAATAGAAGTGTGTGAGGTTTTGAATAAGTGCTGTGGATAACTCTTAATGGTGATCTCTTTCAATACTTTTCCACAGACTTTGATGCTCTATGTATATTTTATATAAATAATTAACTAATAATAATACTTAATAGGTTCTGAAATTTTTCTTTTAGAAACATGATGTTAAATAGTATTGTGAGGTTTTAAATAGAAGTTGTGAGATATTGGATAAATCTTGTGAGGTTTTAAATATTCTTTTAAAATACAATATCTTATTTGCTTTTTGCATTTTTATGTGAGGTTTTAAATAGAACTGGTGAGATCTTAGATCCATATTGTGAGGTTTTAAATAGAAAAATGACTTAACGCTAAGTAATTGTATTATCATAAATTATTATATATTGTGAGGTTTTAAATAGAGTTATGTGAGGTTTTAAATAAAACTTGTGTATAAATGAAATAGTATATATATCTGTTGTAAGTTGTTGGATTTAAAGTTTTTTTATTTAAAAAATGATTAGAAGAATATCGAAAATTATGTTATATTTGTTGGAGTAGATTATATTCTATTATTAATAACGACTTAGTAATGAAATTATTATTGAGTTTCCTCCAACTTAATTAGGTGAGCTTTAGACATGACAACCATGACGGCAATTTTCCCTCACCATTGGGTGGTTGAGGAAAAAGACTGGAATCAAGTGGAAAAAAAACCTACTCAGCTTTCGCTATTAGATTTTCCTGAAAAAGAGTTGCCTTTTAATTTAAAGGACTCGAAGAACTGGAGTGAGCAAAACCCTAAGTTTCAAGAAAAGGTTATCTTGGAAAGTGGGCGTGATCATTTCATCATCGATTTTCGTATAGATCTTTCTGACCAAGAATTTTTCAATATGATCAACGATTACTTGTACTCTTTGGAAGCAAGAAGCACTGTCTTGGACTCTTTCGATTCTAGACTTGTACATACTGTCAATGCTTCTGAGATTTCAACCAGATTGGGTATCACAATATCTGATTTTGAGTTGAAGATGCAGAAATTAGCTACATCCTCATTTTCTGTTGAACAATATCGTAAAGTCATTCACTCTAAGACGAGCAAGCGTGAGCTTAAATTTTTGAAGCTGTTTTCAACGAATCTAGTCAGCGAGTATGTGAGTTTCGCTGTCGGTACTGAAGTTTTTTATAGTTTTAATTACACGCAGTACTTTGAGAAGTATTATCAAAAGGGCAGTTTGTATAGCAATATTATGAGCTTACCATTCGGAAAAGCCATCTAAAAGACTTCAATATGAAGTCTTTTTTTATATTGTGAGTAAAAGTCTATTTTTCTCACAATATAATTGTGTTATAAAGATAAAAATGATTTTTTCGGAATGGTAATGGAAACATTATTAGAATCAGGATCAGAGAGCTGTGCTCCTGATATGACAACTGATCTACAGGTATCAGAAGCAGCTGATCACCCTGATGTTTTTGGGTTTAAAACGGCCAGTGAATTTTCTTTACCAGTATCTCTTATTCATGTTACCCATCATTGCACGGTAGCAGAGCACAAGATTTGGTTATGTTTGCTAAGTCATGCTAGTGAAATTATCAAGCAGCAAAAATTGCAATTGAGTGCCGAGACAAATATAAATTTTAGAATACCTGTAGATGTAATTTTGTTCAAAACAGGATCTACAACGATAAGTCTAAAAACTTTATCTGCTTACCTTGAGCGACTGAAAGGTAATAATATCAAGATCGATCTATTGAATAAGCAGGGTTATCGTTCTATTACATCACACTTTAATTTTATTAATGACTTTTCCTTGATTTCTAATGATCAGACTCATTCTACAAATTTATTCTTTTCAGACATTGAGGATGAATCAGAGATTGAGACCGATGAAGAAGTAGTCCGTACACTTAGAAATAATCTATCTAAAATTGAAGTGGTTTATTCATTACCATCTTTTTTTACTTCAATTATTCAGGATACGATTTCGGTTCAGAAGCTCACGCATCTCTTTTCTTGGACAAATATTTTGTCTTTAACTGCATCTGGAAAAAAAGCAGGAAAGAATGAAAGTTTACTTTATTGTCTACTGGAATCATTGGGTGATAAGACCGAACTTGATTTTGAGACTTTTAAAGCATATCTAGGCTATCTAGATCCTAAGCAAGCTAAACGTCCAGAAGATAGATATTTAATTCGTGATTCTATCAAGCCTGCTATCAGTAATTTTAATGAAAATGAATTAATGTCATATACAATTGAATATGACTTTATTCGTGGACGCTATAAAAAAATTGATAAGATAATACTAGAAAAAAAGTATAAAACTCTCACCAATGAGGTTGAGTCTAAACAATGGCATATCATTCTAAATGAAGATATACCAATTCAGGAAAAAAGAATCTTAATTAAGCAAATTTTGCCAAACTGTGAAGTTTTGAATAATACTGATTCAGATTTAAGGATTGTTATCGAAGCAGTTAAGGACTATATCAAATCTTTAAAGAAAAAAAATAAATTAACGAATTACATAGGCGTATGCCGAAAGGGATTTAATGACCAGTGGGGTTTATCTGGAAAGACGCAACAGACTACAATTGTAGGGGATGAACAAATTGCGAACGCTGCCAGATCTGGAGTAAGTACTGCACTTGGAAAAAATCCTTTGCCGTTACAAAGAGCCATTAATCCTTTAGAGAATATTGCTAAAAAGATTCAGTATATCTTAAGTCTATTAGCAATGAATGGAGGAAAAAAATTCCTTTTGGAAGCGGTTGAACAAGATGGATATGATAATCTTGTTTTAAAATATTCCGAAGCATTTACTAAGTTTAATAATAAACTATTATTTACAGCTGAACATACTGAGCAAGTTTTTAATTTGGTATTTAGCAATGAAGATGTAAAAGTAAATTTTGATAAATTTGATAAAGTAAATTTTAATTATGTCCTGTCTGCTTCTATTGCATTATTCGTCTATTCAACTGTCATTTCACAGGATATAAAATCGTATAGTGATAATAACTTCCGCCAACCAGATTCCATGAGAAAAATTATTGAGGACATAATCAATTACATTGATTCAAATTGCTAATTTCAACTATATTACTTACACATCAAAATAAGGGTAACTTTAATGACCAGTAAATTCGATTTAGAAAATTATTCCGAAGTAGAATTAGGTGAGCTGATCCAAGAGGCAGAAAAATTAAAAGCTTCAAAAGCAGTTCAAACAAAAATTAATGCTTATGAGCAACTTTTAGAAATTGCTAAAGGTGTTGGATTGTCACTGGATGAGTTGATCCAGTTTGGTCAAGAAAATTCTAAGAAAGAACCTAAGAAAGTTGTCGAACCAAAATATCGTAATAAAACAAATCCAGATGAGACGTGGACAGGACGAGGTAAACATCCGAAATGGTTAGTAAATGAACTCGCTAATGGAAAAAACCTTTCTGATTTTCTGATTTAAAATTCACTCGCTTGATTGAAGCTCAACTTCATTTAAGCGAGACAAAATAGCCTAAGCAAATCTATTCGTCATTTTTCATGATATTAATTCTCTGATTTCCTTTTTCTGTTGTCTGTATTTTTCCCTTTTTATCTTTGGCCACATTTCTGTCCGCTTATTTCCGATTATGGAATTAGTCCGTTAATGGTATGATCCATTGGCGGTAGAAATCCCGACAATGGAATTTAGGGTAGGGAAGTACTGGAGGTATTTAATGAGTTGAGTCTTTATTGAAACCTGTAAAAACTGCTTAGGCTATTTTGATTTGTCGATATATGTTTTCTTTCACTGTTAGAAAATTTTATCAGATAAATTATTAGCTTACATTAATATTTTGTAGCAGGCTTAACTCGATATAGTATAATTAGGGTGTTGTAGGGCTGTTGAAAGTGTGGACGTGCTACAGATAAAGCTTCAGTGATTTATATATGAATATGTTAAAAGGGTATAGGCGTGGACTACATTTCGATGCTGTATATGGATTGGTTCATTATCTTACTATTGGCGTATATGGCAGCAGGCCTAGCGACTTATATGGTGATTGGCTTTGTTCCAGTAGGTAGGCGTAAACGTTTCTTTTTCACGGCTAATGCGCCTGTATTGATCGCTATTGCTGCCTTTTATTTTTTAGTGCCTGTGCCAAGCATTATTCAGAATAATTATATTAAATCAGTGTATAACCTGAAACTGAATACTGAAAATCCGTTCCTGTTCAATACGAGTGTCGCATTAGATAGACTATGTACTGGCCATAGTCTAAAAGGGTATCAATATTTCATGTTTCAAAAGGCTTATCGTGAAGATATGGATCTAACCTTTAAAAAGTCTAAATCAGGGATCACATTCTCTAATATGAATCATATCGTTGGCCAAGATCAGGATAAAATCTGTGATATGAAAATTTGAATTCAATATTGTTATTCATTTATATGTTTAATTAATCATTACTCTGTTTGTCGATACTTATAAAGCAGTATGATTGATACCAAAAAATATTATGCACAATAGAATGGTTAATACAAAATAAAGTATGATACCCGTGTTCATAATTCGTTGTTGTGGTGAAATCTCAGAAATAACATCCTCCATGATATTTTCATAGAAAAATTTTGAGAAAACACTAAATGCTAGAATGCAAAAAAGACAGACCATAAAGGAAATGTTTAATAATAAAATGTCTGAATTGAGTTTACTGGCCGTGATGACGTGGACAATTAAAACAGGCACAACCATTATGGGTAGATAAAACGTTTTATTTAAATTATTAAGCATTTTAAGGTCTCCTGTACTCTTTAAAATTTGCTTATTTATTTCTACTGCGAGTTGCACGATACTCAACTACATAGCAAGGCTTGCATAAAGAAGACCATTGCTGTTTGCCATCCCTAAACCCATTCTTATAGAAAAATTCATTATCAAAAGGAAAATAAGATAGACATTTTGTGCATCTCTTTTCTATGCCAAGTACCGTATTAATATATATAGGTAGAGCTGTTGATTTTGGAACTGGAGTCATCAATTTTTCTGGCGTGATCTGGAAATGATTAATCAAACAAATAGTTGATGATCCCGAAGTATTCCTTTTCAAGTTCATTCAAATTACTTTTTTTCCCTGCACAGATCCGTTTACCGACTGAAGACAGAAAGGCTGTACCCTGAATATGTTCCAGATAATAATCAGCCGTCCCATCACTATAGGAAAGGCCTAATTTCTCAGCCACACGTACACCATTTTTCTCTTGGTTTTTCCATGCCAATAATAAGGACATGGCAACCTGATGAGATCCACTAGGTACGAAAAAAACACCATAACTGCGGTCGTAGACAAAAGGCTTGCTAAGATCCGCTTGATCGATGGATGAGGGGAGAGACATTTTGGCATTACACATTGCATTCCACATCTGGTCAGTTATCCAGTCAGGTCGTGTTATGGCCATAAATTTACTCGCTTTGTAGATGGTGTATTTGCATTGCCAATTTTACTTCACTTCTACAATTCATGTGCAGAATAATATCTAAAGCCTCATCTACAGTGGTTCGCATTGCATCATCGATATTGATCGTATAATAGAATGCTTTTCCTTTGGCTGCTATGCTGCTTATGAATGCCTTGTCAAATTCATTCCAAATTATACATGGGGCATTAATAGGCTTTGAATTAAGCGATACCAATGCTTTACACAGCTCACCAATGTTGATGAGATCCTTTGGATCAGGATCATCGATTGTGACTTCTTCATCAGCATTAATTATATGTCTCCAAGCTTTGGTTTGGATACGTTCCAAGCGACATAGGAAACGTCCTAGTTTTAAGTCAAAGTCGGTGGCTCTATTAGCTAAGGGGTTTTTAAGAAGACTGTTAGCTTCAATATGGCCACCCATACGTTCAATGATATTCATTGTGCATTTTCCTTTTGGTAGAAGTTTTTAATGCAATTTAAAATTGCTGTCTATAATTCTGAACTCTTGAGATTTTTCGTAACCAAGCAATCTTTCGACCGCACTGATCCACAAACTAATCCTAATTTTTTGAACCTCGTAAGAACCAAGTGGATCAAATTCAGGAACGATATAAGCTCTGCGCTTAACTGCCCTTTTAACAGCATTCAATACCAGATCTGCAACCTCCTCATTGTCACATTCAAGAATTGAAGTGTAGTCTGGATGGTCTTTATTGGTTTTGATCAAAACACCATGCCAATTGACTGCAATACGAAACTTATAAATATGAGAAATATCTACCGTATACCCTAAATAAATTCGGCGTTTTTGAATTTCTTCAGTAGCAATATCAAGTTCAAGCTGATCGTTCAATTTCATAGAGCAGTTCTCATTGCGTCTTATGTTCATTGTACATATTAAATATTATATGTACAATGAACATATAATTTTTTAATTGTTAAAGATGTTTCAAAGAACATACAAACTGATTAACCCTAATGTGTACAAAGAACATATAATAAGTTTAGAAATATTTTTTGAGTAGATGGCACTTTTTACAGACTGAGTGTTTCATTTGAGAATGAATCTCTTTATGCTGTGTCATTTATTCCAATATGATAAATCTAATATTACTGATGGCTGAGCCACAGAGAGAGGGAAGATCGAATGGTATACCTTAAGAACAAACTTGTTCTCACTTTATCTTGCATGTTTTTATCAGGCTGCATGACAACAACAAATTTTCAGTTATCTGGCATACAGCGTAAGCAGTTTATGCTGATTCCCTCCAGTGAGTACTTCACACAGGCGAACCAGAATTATCAAAATTTGATGAATGGTTATAAAAGTAAGGGTGTACTGGATAGAAAACCAGATATGACCAAAAGAGTCCTCACTATTGCACAGCGCATTACTGCACAAGTTGAAACTATTAAACCTGCTACTAAAGACTGGACGTGGGAAATGCACGTCATTAACACCTCAACGGTGAATGCGTTCTGCACAGGGCAGGGCAAAATGGCGGTTTTTGAGGGCATGATTACTACGCTTAAACTTACCGATGATGAACTTGCTGCAATTATTGGTCATGAAATTGCACACGCCTTACTTGAACATGGACGAGAACGTGCTTCAACGGATCTGGTGACGAATCTGGCTCTAGGTCAAATTGGCGGTGATGCGCAAACCATAACCTATTACGTGTCGAAATTAGGCCTATCACTACCTTTTAGTCGTCATCAGGAAAGTGAGGCAGATCTTTTGGGTTTACAAATAGCAGCCAAAGCAGGTTATAACCCAAACGCAGCGATTAGTTTGTGGGCTAAAATGGGGGAATTGCAAAAAGGATCTAATAACAAACTTTCAGGGCTTTTAAGTACACACCCTATACCTGCTGAACGTATGAAAGCACTTTCATTGGCTGCACCAAAATTCATGCCTTTTTATCTTGAACATAAATACAAATAAAGTACAAGATTCAGCAACTCACAAATCATGTGGGTTGCCTTACTTTAAATAAAAACAATAAAGACAAATTTAAAACTTTGAAAATATCTCAAATAGTTCTATTATGTACAAAGAACATAATAGAATGACTGCTATGACACTAATCAATTTTAAGCTGCACCCTAGTTTTATTCATAGTGCGATCAAAGATCAAGCGAGTGGAATTGATAAAGCGATTGCAGAACTCGTTATGAACTCTCTTGATGCAGGTGCAACAAGAGTAGATATTCACGTCAATGAAATTGATGAAAAATATCATTTCACAATTAAAGACAACGGTAAAGGTTTTACCCAAGATACAATTGAAAATTACTTTGCTTGGTTCGGTGCTCCTCATGATGAGGGTGATGCAATTTTTGGGAAATTTCGTCTCGGCAGAGGTCAAATTTTTAACTATGCTTCAACGGAATGGTTCAGCAATCAATTCGCCTTAAAAGTAGATATTGAAGAAGCTTTGAACCAAAAAAGCGATACTTTGGGTTTTGATTTTGATGAAGTCAAAACTTCTAAAGTTAAAGGTTGTGAGATTAAAGGCATTATTTATGAAAAGTATGGTAGAGATAACTTCTCAATTCAATCTTTTAAAGAAAATCTAAAGGATATTATTGAATACATCGATTTGCCTGTCTATTTTAATGGTGATCTTTTAAATACACCCAAAAGAAAAATACGTTCTACCTTAAATAAAGGCGATATACTTTTTGAAGATGACCTTGCATATTATATTTTAAAAAGATCTGCCGATAGTTTTGAAATATATAATCTTGGCGTTCGAGTTCCTTATACATGGTATGAAGAAAGCCTATTAAAAGGTATCATTATCAGCAAAAAGCCGTTTATGCTTACAGCTTCCAGAAATGAAGTTATAGTAGATCGCTGTCCAATATACAAACAAATTATTTCAAACATCACAAACTTACATGAAGAAAAATATTTAAATAAGTTTTTGTATAGAGAAGTTCAAAAAAATAAAAAAAAGAAGAAAGTTATAGATGAGAGTGCTGCTATTCATATTATTGAAAATATCATCAAAAATAAAACTGTTTATGACGCAAAAATTATTCTTGAAGCTTTCCGATCTCCACTATTTGAAGATTACAAGAACCGAACTTTGTCTGCTGTTGACTTAGTAAGTACTAAAGCCATTATGCTTTTTAATGAAGACTATGATTATACAAAAGTTGAAAAAATTGAGAGCAAATTCGATGCTTTAATTGTAGATGAGAATAGTACATTAAGATCATTTTTGAATAACTTCTATTATTCCTATAGAACTGCATGGCAACAAGATTTTAATGCACAGGCAACTTATTTGTCACCTTTAGAACAGTTCTTGTTCATTATTAAAACCATGCTCAATCGCTTTAGCAATAAATTCTATGATGTACCTGAAGACATACATTACAGCACGGCTATTGAGTCACTGGTTGAAGATCGAAAGATCTTTGCTGATAACGAGCTAACCTCTGATGGTAAACAGTACTTAAATTTCCTGAACCATATCAATGATCGCCTGTTTGAACTACATGGCCGTGTTTTCAATCAAGAAAAGCGTGTAATTCATCTTGGTGAAGCTCCAGATGCAGAAGCTTGGACTAACAACAGTGGTTACATTGTTTTCAGTACCAATACTCAAAAATATTTTAACGAAAAACAATATTTAAGACTTTTATTGATCCTGATACACGAATATTGTCACAAGGACTCATCAGAAAAAGCCCATGATATTGAATTTTATCAAGAGTTTCACGATTTCATAATTGAAAAGGATCTGAATTCTGTATTAGAAAACTATATTTCCGCTTCTCTGGCCAGTACGAATAAGGAACAGATCTGCCTAGAACTTCCAAAACAAGAAGAAGCCAAAAAGGACGATTTAATTGTCCAAAGACTAACTAGCCTCATCAATTCGCCTACGCATAAGAATACATTAATGCTTGATGCACTTATAAAAGATATGAATCTTAACTTCTATGCAGCGGATAATAAGACACTTTTTGGTGTCAAATATAATACGTTTAGAGGATGGGTAACAGATCCAAGTAGTACCCGACATCGTAACCCTAGACCAGCTGTATGGAATAATTTTATATATAGTTTGATTGCTCATCGATTAGGATTCAAAGATACTAATGCGTTCCTAAAATTGAGTATGGAGCTTCCAAACGAGTATGGTCTGTCAGAGGGGAATTAATCAATGCTTAATTTTATCTATGATGCTTACCAGTACCATAAGTTTTATTCAAGAAACAACTTACAGCGTAATAGAACTAGCTTTTTAAAGCTGACACATATTCTTAAAAATGAGAAGTTTATTGATTATTTCGAGCTGCTTAACCTACATTTGTTAAGAGATTTAGATTCTAAGGAATATCAAAATAATAAACTTGTCACTCATAATCGAAATATGGAATCTAATCGTTCTAAGCTATTTTCCATACTAAATAGTTTAATCGATAGACATGACAGTGATTACACATTAAATCTAGCAGATGTTAAATTTATTAAAGCTTCCCGTGATGCAGTCTTCTATAATTTATTTGATAATGTTTATGACTGGTGGGAATATACTTTAACAAAAGGAAACCGCTGTTTAAGT
>NZ_CP157438.1:0-14153 GCF_041021915.1 Acinetobacter yuyunsongii
TGGAGTGAAACGAAATGAAAACCGCCCGGATTTGGAATGCCTCAATGGCTGAAAAATCCGGTTGAAGGGGGTCAAGGGGGAAGCGCCCCATTGCGTACTAGTTTCTCCGATGAGGAGAAACTGTCAAGTGCGAATTATTTAAATAAAAAAATAGAAATTCTTTTCAAGAAATTTTATTTTTTTATTTAAATAATTATTTTCAGACTGCCCTCTTTAAATATGGTAAAACCATATTTAAAGAGGTTGCAGTTCTGAAAATTTGGTGGCCGATGATATGACACTAGAAAAAGCAAAAAAGCGTGGTAGACCTTCTCAACTTTTACAAATGGCAGAGTTACATGCTTTCGTTGAGTTTTTATTAGAAAAAGATCCTCGTTCGGAACTTCAAAATCAGGTTATTGATGCACTACAAGCTGAAGACTTTAACTTTGAAATGTTGTCTGAAGCTCAGCAGATTCTTGTGAAAGAAGCGTTAAAACCGTACCGTGAGCATTTGAAGCTTCAGTTGTTGTTTGATGAGTTGGTGAGAACTCCGGGAAGGACTAAGTATGAAGAAAAATTTTTGGAGCTGTACCAAGATTATAAAAAAGATGATCTAGATCCAGCTGAAATGAATATCCTGAAAACAATGTGTACGCGCTATCTGAATTTTAAAGCGCAAAAGCTTGAATACAGTGACTTGGAGCTGTATTTGAGTCAGATTCAGAAAAAGGATGCCGGGAAAAAACGTAAAGCTGAAAATCAACGTAAGTTTGAAGTGGGCGGTGGGGTTTTAAGTCTTTATAAAGTAAAAGATGATGAAAATTTAGACAGTAAAAAGTTTCTAAAAGGAATCGAAATTGACCGTTTTCTTGCCGGGAAATTTCGTCAATCTCAACTTTATAAAAAGGTTTGGGCACTAGAGCGACCAAATACAGAAAAGTATCAACTACTTTTTGAGGTTCTCCATCAGCTGTCTGGATATAGCCTAAAAGGGCAGACTTTAACGCTTCTCGATTTAGCGATTATAGATGCTCAAAAAAAGATAAAAAGTAGGTCTGAAAAAGAATGAATTTTTTGACTGTCCGCTTTTTAGCTGACTTTTCTATTTTGGCAATTGTAAATTTATGCGAAATTTATTATTTTAAAAATAAGGTCGCCTACCGTACTTACGCATGAGTAGAAAAGGGATAAAAAACCATAGGTTTAATTTTTAAAGCCATATCTAAAATTTAATTTTCTTAAGTATCAACTCGTTTGGTTCTTAGCATTTAAACATGCGTTGCTAGAAGTCTTATGACACCAAAGATTCTTTGTATAAAGAGTTTAGAGTTGGAAGTAGAGAAAATTATGTCTATTCAAGAATTCGCATTTCAATTATCTAAAAAAATTCAGGAACAGCATTCTGTAAAGATTAGCCGTTCACATATTTATGAATTAATTGCTTTAGATCAGGACTATAGGACCTATAGCTCTTTTGTTGCTCAAAATCTTTTACTTGATGCTCAATATGATGATTCTGAAGAATATTATCAGCATGAATTAATTGATGCCCTAACTCTAGAAATATTGAAAAATCCGCCTGAAACAGATTATCTAAATTATAGTGAAGATGACCTTCATTGGGATGATTATGAAGGTAATGCTTTACTGGAAAAGATTAAAAAAATCACCATAAGACTTAAGGATTTACTAAAATTCGATGCGTCAGAGGAATTATATTTATCGATTTCTAAAACGGTCTATCGAGAACTTTTATGGCTTAACTTAGAAGTTATTAACTTTAATGTCGTAAGAAAAGCACTAAGTTATATCGATTTTGAAAATGGGATGGTAGATCACCTAGAACTTGATGGTGAATATTTCGAGTTTTCAGAAATTGGGGAGGCTTTTGAAAAGATTTTATCTTATGCGAAAGACCGTAAGAATGCTGATGCATATGCTCTATTAGGTGCTTATTATCGTTATTTAGCAAATCAAATAGCTCCTTATGGTCGACATGAATCAAATTTTGGGAGTCGTTGGGACAATCATAAACAAAAATATATCAATTCTGATGAGACTAAGAAAAATAAAGAAAAGTATGAAGAATACATAAAGCAAGCTGAACACTTTGAATCTTATATTAAAAATTCACCTATGAATCTTCATGAAATTAATTTGGATGCAGACAAGGAAACAGTTTACAACCAGATTCTGTACTTGTGTAATCGAGGTGATACGAGTGCTATTGAATACTTCCTGTATGAAGAAATTTTCAAAAATCATGGAGAAGCATGGTTATACATCTACTTAGCTCAAATGTGTGGAGTTGATTTCACGCAGGATGATTTTAGAGCCTACAATGCTTATACAGGTGAGGATTATGATGACTATGGACCTATGGAAATCGCAGGTCGTGAGGCAATTCAATATGCTATAGATTTATCAGAACTAGATGTTGATAAAGATAATTTAGCTAGGAAGATTGCTGCAGAGTTATTTGAGAAAATTTAATTCATAGTCTTATAAAAAAGAGAATTTGAAATCTGTATTTGACTCATAAAATACAGATTTCATTATCATCGTTTAACATCCTGGGATAAGTTGTAGAAAGGCTGCTCTAACTTCAGAAAATTCGGCTTGAGGGTGATCTTGTAAAAAATATTCGGTCCAAATGAATGTTGCTTCATGGCCGTCATAGCAAGGATTTACATCCAGATAAAAAGCCAATCGTGCTGTTATGCAAAGTTCAAGATCATTAATTAATGTCAATCCAATCTTTTTTGCTTGAGAAGAAATAAGAAGCTTGGGCTGTACGAAATGGTTCATAAAACAAGTCCTATCAAAAGAGTAAAATTGCTTGATAAGAGTATTTAAACACATAAATAATGTGTCAATAACATTATTTATGTGTTTAAATGTAAATAAATAATCTGTGCTATACTTTTCTATCAAAACAATTCTGCTTTTTAAACTATGCCTTACGAAGAATTTCAAAGACTTATAGGTAAGTCTGGCCTTTCTATTAAAGAATTTGCAGCACTTTTAGATATGAATGCGAATTCAATTACCAACTATAAAAAGAACGGTAAAGTGCCCACTAGCATTGCAGTGATTGCAATCGTAATTTCAGATATGAAGGATGATGGTCTGGACTTTTATCCGATTTTTGAGAGAGTTCGGGCTTTCCGTGATCAAGATAGTATTTGACGTTAACCCAATTAAAGATTTAATTGGGTTCTAACAGCTGCATTTCGTAGATGAGATTTTATGTTAAATAATCTCAAAAAATGTAAAGCATATAATAAAAAAACTGATATTTATCGGGGTTTGGTTATTTCCAAATTGGATGCTTATGCCAGTCCAAGGGGAGTGTTGTAAACTTTGTGATATCTCCTAACGGAAAATTTTTTTCTAAAAGACAATATATTGAATCTTTCCAATCTTTAGCGTGACCCGTAGGCTCTAGTAATCTAGCAATGACAATAATTAGGGCATACAGCCCACCATTTGTATGCTCAGATATTTGTAGTTCTGTAGCAGCATCAGCAGTAAGTACATCCTTAACTTTTCTATTCCAAAGCCTGCCATGATGAGCACAAACATTACGATATTTATTAATTAAGAATAAATGACTGTTTAAGTTTTCCTTATCTATATGAATATATGGAGATGGTGAACTTGATGATGTCGTACCAATATTGAAACTATCACTTATTAAATGCTTATGTGATGATTTAAGGTGTTTGTAAATTTTTCTTAAAGTGCCGAAACTTACAATTTCAGTTAGCACCCAAAATGGTAGTTTTGGGTGGTCATCATAAGTATCATTATAAGTATTCTTAAAGTGACTAATAAAGTCTTCGCCTTTAGCACGGGATATTTCAGTGTTGATACCTTTCATCAACCCCTGATAGTCGATACCTTTCAAATTTCTACGTGATCGCATGTAGAACAGTGATTGATCATACATAGCGAATGCATCATTGTTGATACCCGGTATATGATAGGCGACCTGAGTTCTTAGAAATGTTTCTATATCAGTAATTGCTTCAAAAATTAGTTTACGTAATTGATAGTCGAACTCATAAATTTGTATAACTTCTTCAAAAGTATGACCTGATTCGAATTTACCTAACTTTTTAGTACTATCATTTGGATCTCGTTGTCTGAATAAATGCCAATAAGCACTAAGTCGATAATAGTTGTAACTGATTAAACATTTTTTAGCGTAATTTTCATTATGAATGATCAGTCCATTGACTTTAAGTTTTTCAATTTGTTGATCTAATGTTAGATAGCTTTTGTTGTATGGGATCAACAAGGAACTTTTCTCCAGACGAAAAAAAACCGCTTAGTAGGCAATATATCGATAACTCGATATATATATGTCAAGAATGTTGACAGAGGCGAAGCGGTATCTAATTAATATACTAGATAGTATATACTAAATAGTAAAGCATTTTTTCATATATATTTAATATTTAAAAGATTATTTTTAAAAGTAAGTATCTAATAAGGGGTAAAGTGCTATGAAACATCCAGAAATTAAACCATATGATTGGATAAGGGTAGGTAATCGTAACTGCGTTGTTATGAATATTTATCCTAGCAACTCTCCTTTTGGAGTATGTAAAGTTGTATTCAATCCACAAAAACCTACTACTCATGACGTTGATTGGAATGGTCAACAATGGTTTTTCCCTGAACGTCCTGATTTTGGAGGATATGGTAGAGATGGATGTCCATTTGTTCGAAAGCTAAAACAAGGAATATAAATTAAGTGAAATTAATATGGATAATACCTTGAAAAATAAAATAATAAATAGATATATAGAGTTCCAATACTTTATAAGATGAATAAATGAAAATTGAATTAACAGATAAAGAGCGTTTATTTCTAGCTAATCAGCATGAAATTTTAGGTCATTTAAATACGGATAATTCGGATTATCACTTTAAGTTAGCTGAACAGCTACGAGATGGTCATGAGTGGCTATACTCTCAAAGTTTTGATTACTTCTCTGAAAACTTACCATCGGAAGATGCTGACCTTGTTTTAGATATCCTACAGGTCTATGAACTAATTGGTGATACTTACAGTCGATTGTCTGATAAAAGTGGTATTTCAGATACTCAAGTAAAGTTCCCAGGTTTTGATGGGAATAATGAGCCTGAGTTTATGAGTTTTGTTGATGCTCTGGAAAAAGATAATCGCTATGTTGATGTGATCCAAGCAGGCAACAGAAACTCCCATTCAGCTAAAGTTCATGTATATGAACGAATGATTGCTAAATGGCAAGAGCTTGGTAAGCCTTATACCTTAACTAAGGAACAGCTAATCGAGATTTTAGAGGCATAATTAAGAGTGCCTAAAATTAATATAATACACGTTATGTGAAGTTTAAAATTGAGACTATATCCTTAATTTTTATTTATTTTTTAAAATTTAAGACCTAGGCCAATGCCTAGGTTTTTTTATTTCGTATAACAGCCATTATGTTAAATGGAAGTAAAATTAGTGGAAAATTCCAGTTTTTAAATTTTGAATAAGAGATTTCTTGTTATGTCACTATATTCTAATCATAGATAGTTTTTTGTTTTTTTCAGACATCTTTCTATATAATAGAAATATCTTTTTAATTAAAAAATAAAAACTTATGACAGTAATGTACTGCCCATCTTGCCATAAAAAGGTTCAATCCACATTCGCAAAATGCCCTTACTGTTCTATGTCTTTTGTAAAAAAAAGTGCTCTAGAACCAAAAAGTTATCTAGGTTCATCAATCTTTAGTAAATTAAAAAAATTTACTCTCATTTCACTCAGTATTTTAGGAGGGTTATTTATTCTATTGCTTGTTGTGACTATTAATTCAACCCCATCATTTACACCTAGCTCCACATCTACATCAGAAGAATATACAAACCAAATTGAAGAAGTAGAGCCTGAACCATATCTCGAAAAAGAACAATCTGAGATAGCAATTCCAATGTCTGATGAACATGAAAATAATCGTTACTTTCTTCTTTCCCATATATCTCAAGGCAATATTGAAAGCATCACATATTTACGAAAGGGTGTTGAATACGATGTATATGGGAAGATGGAAATTAATTGTAAAAAGAATAAGATCAGAAAAGCTTCTACAGAAGACCGAACAAGCCTTGATTCACTAGATATAGGTAATTGGTATACTCCAACACCAGATTGGACTGATAATGATATCGTTTCTTTTATATGTAATTAATTTTTAGGCCTACTCAAGATGAAATTAAAGCTTTTCACCTTTTTATTGGCGGTATCGTTCTGAACCGTACCGGGTTTGATGTGTGCTTAAAAAACAGGAGGGTTTAACTTGGTAAACTATACATACTCATTAGGAGTTTACCATGAGCAAGAAACAGAAGACTTACACCGCAGAATTTAAAGCTGAAGCCATAAAAGCCATTGAAGAGAACCAAGGTAATGTATCGGAATAAAGCTTTCTCGAAGTGCACAAGCTGCCTGAGAAGCAATTTCTCTCTCATCGTCATTTTCATTAATTACATTTACTGCTGACATTGACGTAATCCTGAGTAAAGCCGGTTTTTCTTGCCGAATGGCTGAGGTTATTGTTCACGAGAGCTAATCAAAAGCGTGAAACATTGATCAAAGAATAGGCGTGGAACGTGAAAAGTCACAAAAAAAGCCCAAATCAGCTGAGTTGGGCTTTTTACATCGACATAAGATTATGAATTATAAGAAATAAAAAATTGCATTACGTATAAGCTGTATTATGTTAATTTTAGACAATTTTAAAAATCAAATAGCAGATAATCAATGAATAGAACGCCCCCTAAAAAGGTAATTCAAACTCTTAGACAGGAAGTAGGATTTGGCTGTCCTATTCCTAATTGTGGAAACCCTTATCTCGAATGGCATCATTTCGATCCACCTTGGAGTATTGAAAATCATCATAGACCGGAGGGTATGATTGCTCTTTGTACTCAGCATCATAAAAATGCTGATAACCATGCTTATACCAACGAGCAATTGATAGAGTTTAAAAAAAATAAGGTTAATTCAGAAAAAGTAAAAGGCAATTTTGAATGGAGAAGGAATAAATTATTAACCGTAGTAGGAGGAAATTTCTACTATGAAACACCTCGTGCTCTCGTGATTGATAATTATGATGTAGTTTCTTTAACAAGGGATGAAAGTGGTTATTTACTAGTAAATGTTGAAATGCTAAGTGTGTCTAAGGAAGAACGTTTAGTAATGCGAGAGAATTGTTGGGAAAATATAGGAAATCCTATTGATTTTAAGTGCCCCCCTAGTGGTAAAGAAATTGAGATTAAATATGAAAATGGGGATTTTCTATCAATTAAATTTTATATTATTAATAATAAAGAACTATTTAAAAAGAATTTTAATAGAGAAGCCCCTGATTTCTTAGAATTCCCTCTAACTATTTCTGAAATTAACTTTGAAGTATCTGGTATAGATATAAAAGTTTCACCGAAAGGTACAAACATTCAAACAAATCAATTTATAGGAAATTTTTCATATAATTGCGGTATTGGTATGATGTTAAATTTAGGAATAAAATGGCGTCAAAATTGGAATTTAGTACCAATTCCTAGTAGGAGAACGGCACTATGTCCATGTAATAGTGGATATAGATATAAACACTGTCATGGAAAAATAGAGTTAGGTGAAAAAACTCAAATAGCGTAGAACTGATCTGAGTTATTTGCTTTTTTTACTTACAATCTTATAAAAACATTGATTTTTATGAAAATTATGATGATATAGGTTTACGTATCCATTAAAATATTTACCAAGCAGTAATTGTATTATTTTAAATAGTCCCTATAATTCAGTTGTGCGAGTAAATCCTAGATAACCGCGACGCTCTTTTGAGTATCGTAAGCGTCATTTAAGTGGCGTCGGTCCTAGGGGTCGCACTTTTTTTTGCCTAAAATTTTATGAAAGCATGTATTTATTTAGATGAAAGTGGTGATTTAGGATGGAATTTTAATCATCCCTACAGGCAAGGTGGATCTAGTCGTTATCTCACAATTGCTTGTGTAATAACACCTTCAGATGACAATAAACGTCCTAAGAAAATTATAAAAAAACTTTATGAAAAATTTGATTGGCCAACTAATCAAGAAAAGAAATGGGCTCATATGTCTCAAGAAGAAAAATTAGAATTTGCTGAAAAAGCGAAAAATCTCCGTACAAATTATCCCCAAATCAGATATATGAGTATCACTGTGCGTAAGCAAAACGTGCAGGAACACATTCGTTTAGATCCGAACAAACTTTATAATTACATGATTTCTAAATTATTACTAAATGAAATGGCGAAATATGAAGAGGTAACTTTTATACCTGACCCAAGAAGTATAAAAGTGAAAAGTGGTAATAGCCTACCTGATTACTTACAAACACAATTATGGTTTGAAAAACAGACCTCTACTAAACTGAATTATTTACCAATTTCTAGTGATCAAAGTTTAAATTTACAATTTGCAGATATGCTTTCTGGATGTATTCAATCGCATTTTGAAGATACAAACAGTATTACGTTTAACTTATTAAGAGATTGTATAAGTTACAAGAACTTGTTCTTTTAAATAAAGGTGAGGGACTAAGAACTAACATTATCGATTTGGTAATGAACGTCGATGTTTACACACAGATTCCCATTGTCCATTTCTATAACGTTGGTAGGCTCTTACAATTACTGGTTTAAGTTTCATGGTACTTTTTCCTCTCGTGGTTAAATACGAAAAGTAAGTACAGTCCCTCAAATCAAATATAGCATTTAATTGTTTTATTTAACATAAAGTCTCTTATGCGAATTCTAGCCCTGCATAGGGCTAGATATAGCGATTAGACCCAATTCTCTAGCTTCAGACCATCAATCCGTTCAAATTCTTTTGTATTGTTCGTAACTAATACAACCTCTAATGCCAAGGCATGAGCAGCAATCAGCATATCTAAGCTGCCAATCGGTTTACCTATAGATTGAAGATTCTGGCGTAATTTGGCGTAATGCCAAATGGCCTGTTCATCGTAAGGAAGAATCTCTAAAGGTGACAAAAACTTGTTTAACGCCTGTTTATTGCGTTCAGATCCAGACTTCTCTACACCGAAAGCCAACTCAGATGCCGTGATACTTGAAATCGCAAGCTGGCCGAGTTGATATTGCTTAAAGCGTTCAAAAACGTGTTGAGGCTTATTGTTGATGACATAGATACAAATATTTGTGTCTAAGAGGTAAATCATTTGAACTCCTCACGGAACTGTTCCCCCTGATCAGCACGTTCTAATTGGAATCCAGATTCGAACTCATTCACTGCTTCAAGCATTACATCCCAAGGATTATCGATTGGCATCAACAAAACGCCACGTCCGAAGCTTTTGATGGCCACTTCCGTGCCATTAAAGCGAAAGGCTTTAGGCAAGCGAACAGCCTGACTGCGACCAGTTTGAAATACTTTCGCAATTTCCATAATTACCTCCCGAAACCAAGATATGTATCATTGGTATATACCATAGCATTAAATCTTGTAGAGTCAAAGAGCAATTAAAATCATAAGACAATAAAAAACCCCGACATCCTGTCGGGGTTTTTCGTATTTGGTACTAGGGTCAACTCCTGTCATCCCTCGCGTCCTGTCGCTGATCTTATTATTTTTATTTGGAACATCCTGTTCTCAATGAAGCCATGATATGAAATCGAGAGAGATCTGCCTATTGGTAGATTTCCTGAATGACTGTACGCCAGAACGTACATGCATATATCCTCAAATTATCCCAAGAATTGTCCGCAGGAAATGGGGATAATTTCAGAAATGAGAGCCTTTAGAAATCAAGAAAAACTGAAATTTTGAGTATTTTTTAACCGATTTTATTGGCTAAAAGTGACAAAAGCGCTTAAAAAGCAGCCGACTTGTTTCCGAGTCGGCTTTTTGCTGTTTTTTAGGGTGATGAAAATTTTTTAAGATATTGATTTAATTAAAATAATTAAAGATGGTTTCGCATAAGCGCCATTATGTTAAATGGATGTAAAATAACTTGATGAGAAAAAGGAAAAATTAGGTCTCATCTATAGTTGATCATCTCTCGCTGACAACATTTCATGATATTTCTGTTTTATCTGACTTTTTAAAGTGAAATCGTCAATAATTATATCTAAACCGCCATCATAAGGCGCAACAATTATCTTTTTCTCAAAAGATATTAAAAATGCACGAGTTTCATCGTTAGCTATTTTAAGTAATAGATCGTCATGTGAGTTTTGTTCCCAGACTACTTCAGTAAACATAGGCGTGAAATAGAGATCATTGTTTTCATCGTCATCAAAATGTTCAGGATCAACTTCATGTAAATTTATACGTGACCCACTAATAAAATTATATGAAAGTTTGGATACTTGATCATAGTTGGCTATAGATGAGTCACCTATAAAGGTATTCCCTGAGACAATGAAAAGGGTTGTACCTTGAGGGAAACAATCACTAATAATTTGATTTTGTCTGTTGATTAATAAATCAATTTCAAAAGCACAATCAGCATACCTTTTTGAGTTAGGGAGACTATGTAAGCGAATCCAATTTTTTGTGAAATAATGCTTAAACAAATATGGAATAGGAAGCTTATTGGGGAATAACATATTCCATTTGTAATCAAAGTTATTAGCTAAAGTATCAGTCATAGGACTCTACGGTTATAAAGTTTCGCTAAAATTAACATAATACAGCTTATACGTAATGCGTTATAATTCTCTTTAGAAATCAATGCTGTAGTTTCTAGTTGATAGCCCATCTTCCCCAAGGTGGGCTTTTTTTATGATTTTTCACGTTCCACGCCTATTATTTGATCAATGTTGCACAACTTTGTTCATCTCAGTTAAACAATCGTGGTTAATCATAGGGTCTAAAAAAACGACTCCAAAACCCCCTTTTCTCAGGCTCTGGTTCAATGTGCTCAGGCACAGGAATGCGCTTATTTTCACTAGCCTCTGGTTCTTTTTGCATCATAGCTGCGACTTCTTCTTCTTCATTTTCCTCTGTCATCTGAGTGGGTTCTGGGTCGACAGACGTAGGGATATGAGGTTTTGGGGCCTCTAAAAGACGTTGCATAGCTTCAATTTGTTCTTGATAAAAAGATTCACGCTCTAATGATTGGTTTTCTCTAAGTAAAGCTTGATTCAATTGTTTTTCAAGTATGTCAACCTGTCGTTTTAATAAGTCAACTTCAGTCAAGTTTTGACTGTTAGTTGATTGACGTAAGTTGACATCTGATACTTTACTTTGGGGTTCTCCAAATACTCTTAAAGCTTCTGAAAAGTCAATTAATCCATCAGAACCTTTCGATAAATTTCCTTTATTTATATGAGCATATATAGCTTGTCTTGAATATCCATACAGCTTAGCTAATTCTGAAACTGATAATTTTTTCATATTGTAAACTGGGAGTTAAATTGAGTTAATACTTCACTGTTAAGTTGACAAAGTCAATTTACAAACCTATTTGAATCCTAATTCTTTAAGATATGGAGAATATTCTTTAATTTTTTTAGGATCTGTTAAGTCTCTAGATATTCTAATTATAAAGTCATCATAGCTTTCACCTGCTTTACTATATTTTGATGCGAATGTGGGTTCATAAGCTAACCTACCTGAGAACAAAAGAATCTGTTTATCTGTCAATTGGCCAATCAGTTCTAGTTGTTCACTCCTTGTTTTAGAAATATTTTTAACTGACGTCTTTGGCTTAAATGAAAAGCTATAGCCTGAAATTGATCGTCCAGTTTTATGCTGTTCAGACTTAACATTGATGTCCGTAAAAGTATTGATTTGAGATATAGCTATATCTAGAACTCTTCTTTTGAAATTATCTGAGCGCGTATATTCATCATCCGCAATACCAAGTTGCTGCCTAAATTCTGAAATCTCAAATACTGGAGTTTGACCAGTGCTACGCCAAGCAACTAGTAGTTCATAAAGTCTAGTGGCATATCTGCTTGTCAATTGACTTACTTGCTTTAGTTCATAACTAGTAAATCGTTCCTCAAGCCTTGTAATTAATGGGACGACAGCTGGTGAAAAGATAAGACTTACTGATGCTTCATTATCAATATAGCTAATTTCGCTTACCCAACGGCTATGAGTAGTTTTTACATTCCCTTTATCTGTTAAAGATTGATAAGTGAACCTCCTATCAAATAAGACCTTACTTGCCTCTTTCAAAACAGCATAAGCCGTATGTTTCTCTACACCGAAATTCTCTATATAGCTGGATGCATGAATTACTAAAGCATCATTAGCATTGATTCCTTTACCTGTTTGTCTAGCTTCAATAATTGCTAGTAGAACTAGCCTTTGCTCAACTAAATCAAGATTATAACTTGCATTAATTAGAGCATTATCTTTGACAACTAAGTCTTTCATTATTCTTATTACTACATCATAAAATCATGTAGTAATACTACATCAAATATTGAAGTAGTCAAATGGTCGATAAACGTAGTGATATAGGTCGATAAACGTAGTGATATAGGTCGATAAACGTAGTGATATAGGTCGATAAACGTAGTGGTATTACCTCTAAAACTATTGCTATTAGAGGCTTTCAGCTACTCTAAAAGTATTTAAAAGTATTAAAAATTATTAAAAACATTGAGAATGAAAAATTGCCCGTGGTTTTCGCTACGCTCAAACTCTATTGAATCTCGCTTTCGCTCGATTCAGGGGCAATTTTTCGGTTAATTCCTTCGTGAATTTGAGAAAAAGCAAAAGCAACTCGGAATTCGCTTCGCTCATAAAACTTTATGCTCGCTTCGCTCGGTCTAGGCTCTCATTTCGACATCTAAACTTCACTTTTTTAGGTTTGTTAACCTAAAAAAGCGGTTTTTCAGAGGGCCGAGGCGCGACTTTTGGTGATATCGCTCGTAGACACTCGCTCTGTACTTTCTGATCCAGATCCATTTTTAAAAACCCAGACCATCATAATCATTTCGTTTCGGTTCAAGCTGTGAGGGGTGTATTTCAGGTTTTGGCTTCGGCTGTGATGTTGGTTCAATCACTGGTTTTGGTTGTACAGATAGGACTTTAAACTCCATGTCCGGTTCAGGGTATAACCTGGCGTTGTTGAGATTAAAATTGATGGTATCGATATCCCATTTTTCGTGATGCAGGATCGGTTGCTGGGTTTGAATAATTTCGTTGATATCGTGGCCCAGTTCTTTTTTGTTGCTGGCTTTTTTAATGAGGTGATTGAGGTAGTGCATCACTTCAGGAGAGCTGAAGGGTTCGTTTGAGCAGCTGTAGTAGTATTCATGCTGTTGATCAAAGTGTTGTTGGCGCTGTTCCAGTTCTCGTTCTTTGGCATTGTGTTGTCTGATTTTCTGGATTTCCGTCAGGTATTCCACAGTTTCATTTTGTTTGCCTGTCCCCAGTTTGGGTTCTGGTAGGTAGAGGGTGCCGTGTATCTCGTTGTATTTTTCGTAGTTGTCTGCCGAAACTTGATTTTTAATTTGGATCTCCTGGCCATCGATCTGGTAAGTCACGGTTGGGCTATGTTCTGCCAATGCGTCATTCAGGTGATTTTCCCAAGCTTTTCGGATATGCAGGAGGTAAGTGGTGTAATCAGCATGGCCATCCTGGAGCTGGATTTTCTTGGCACCGCCTTTGGCCGGATCTTGGGGATTATAGCGTTTAAAGTACTGTTCGGCTGTGCGTTCAATGCCGTCATCGGCTTTGAGGGAGAACATGAGGTGGCAATGGGGCTGTTCTTCGCCGCTGAGACGCGATTTAACGTTGTGTATGGCGTATGAATGTGGATATTGCTGTGGAGCTATATGTTTGTCTAAAAACGTCTCTATGAGCGTTTTACGCTGGTCTGGCGTGAATTCGTTGGGAAGGGCAATTTCATACTCGATGTAGACTTTGGCATTGGCTCGCTCAAAAGTATCAGCGGCTTGCCAAAACTCAATTGGATCTTTTACCCAGGACGGCATGCATTTGCCAGGTTCAACGTATTCTAAAATTTCGTCACTTTTCTTGCGGACGTTTTCGTATTGCATCAGTCGGGAAATATAGAGGTAGTGGCCCATTGCATAACCTTTATTTTTGTTTTTGACGCTGAAATGGTAGCTGGCCATGTTCACCTCTAAATGGTTTTGGACCGGTTTTTA
>NZ_CP157439.1:0-11187 GCF_041021915.1 Acinetobacter yuyunsongii
AGGTTGAACTGGTTCGACCTCGAGCAATCTCATAACGATCCGCACTATGCCAAAAGCTTGCAGGCGCATCGACAGCCCAAGCAGGCATATTTCCAGAACGCACAAACTCCAATTCTTCATCGGCCTTTTGCTCGGCAAAATGAGCCGTTCGAGTCAGATAATGGAAGGTATTCTTGGAACTGGAATCCTTCTTCACATTGTGCCGAATATTCATGTAAAACATGCCGAATTCACCTGAGATCCAATTCGCAAAGGAGGCTCTCCGCAGGAGCGAGGAGGAGTGTCTTTTTTTGACAATAATCGCTTTAGCGGTTGTTGTCAAAAAAAGACACGGAAACGAGATAAACTATTTTTTATGCATAGCAGAAAAAATAGTTTAAACGCCCACAACATGACGCTAACATGGTCTCAATCCACGGCAAAATGAGATCCAAATGGCAGGACGCAAAGCGTTAGTTCTCACCGCAAAAGAAATCAACGAACTCGGCACGCATATCCTCAATCTACCGTTCAAACGTCGAGTTGAAGAACGTTGCTTGCACATGCTCAAAAACAAAAAAAGTCTTCAGGATCTCAGTGAGCAAGACCGACAACTGATCCAAAAATGTCGCTATGAACGCAATGCCTACAACAAACGTATGCTTCAGCTGCAATTGATCCAACAGACAGAAGCTGCCAAACGCAATGCACTGGAACAAAACATCCTCAAGCTCCATCAAAAACATGACATCGATGCCTACTTTGCCATGCACGATGCACTGGATGAGATCCTCAAAACGCAACGCCACCAGACCGCAGCGAAAAACCTGAATCAGAAAATAGAAAAAGCCCTGAATCCAGAACAACAAAAGGAAAAACAAAGCCAGAAACAACAGAAAAAACGAGAAGACCAGATCAAATACTTTATCGGTTCACTCTATCTAGGTGTTTTTGAACGAGCAAAGTTTCAAATAACCCACTCCAATCAGGACTTGGACAACCTGAAAACCTTATTTCGTATGTCTTTGATCGGTAAAACCATGCAACAAACTAACAAGGATCTACAGACAGTCACCCAAGAAATTTCCAACTCAGGCCAATACCAAGAAATTGAACGATTTATACAAGAAGCCAAACAAGATCCAAGAAACCCATTCAACAAAACATCAAAGTAATGAACAAATATCACGTTTAAACGCTGTATTTTCGCCATAGTACGATCATTTCAAACTGAACTAGAGATCAGTACCCAAAAAACAAAAAAGTGCCTCTAAACGCAAATAGAAGCAAATAACACAGCATCTATAAACGATAAGAACAGCTTAACCAAGCGAGTGTCTACGAGCGACATCCCCAAAATTCGCGCCTCGGCCCTCTGAAAAACCGCTTTTTTAGGTTAACAAACCTAAAAAAGTGAAGTTTAGATGCAAAAATTTGAGCCTAGACCGAGCGAAGCGAGCATAAAGCTCTATGAGCGAAGCGAATTCCGAGTTGCTTTTGCTCTTGCCTTTGCTTTTTCTCAAATTCACGAAGGAATTAACCGAAAAATTGCCCCCGAATCGAGCGAAAGCGAGATTCAATAGAGTTTGAGCGTAGCGAAAACCAAGGGCAATTTTGACCAGACTAGGCTTTTAATTATTTTTAATAGTTTTTAATGCTTTTAGCTTAGCTGAAAGCCTTTAATAGCAAATGTTTCAAAGCCCATAAAACTAGGTTTATCGACCCATAAAACTAGGTTTATCGACCCATAAAACTAGGTTTATCGACCCATAAAACTAGGTTTATCGACCTAATTAATAGGTCGTTTTACAACCTAGTTAAAATAGTTTATGGTATGACCTAGTTAAATTTGATTTATATTAAAAAAATGGCCGAGTTAGTTGTAAAAGATAATGCTCTGATTCAAGCAAGTTATACATTAGATACTGTTGAGCAACGTCTTATTCTTTTGGCAATAGCTGAAGCAAGAGAAACGGGACAAGGCATCACGGAAAATAGCTTGTTGGAAGTTCACGCTAGTAGCTACATAAATACTTTTAATGTTGAAAAACATACTGCATATACCGTTCTTAGGGATGCCTCTAGAAGCTTATTTGATCGCTATGTTACTTATCACGATATAAATCCAAAAACAGGTAAAGACAGAAGTTTCCACTGTAGATGGGTGGATAAAATTGGTTATGAACATCAATCAGGAGTTGTATTCTTACGTTTCACTCAAGATATTGTCCCTCTAATTACTAGATTAGAAGAAAATTTTACTAAATATGAAATACAACAAGTTTCCAAATTAACAAGTACATACGCCATTCGCTTATATGAGCTACTAATCCAATGGCGATCTAGTGGCCAAACACCAGTTTTTAATCTATCAACATTCAGACAACAACTAGGCGTTGAGGCTACTCAATACAAGACTATGAGTAATTTTAAAACCTATGTCCTAGATTTTGCCTTGAAACAAGTTAATGAACTAACAGATATAACGGCTAACTATCAACAACATAAAACTGGCAGAACAATTTCTGGTTTCTCTTTCACATTCAAACAAAAACAGGAACGTAAAAAAGTTAAGCCTAAAAAAGCTAGCCTAACGGAGAAACAATTAGATTTATTTGCAAATAAGTTGGCTTATGACTCTGCTTTTTCTAGCCAATTTAGTGAGGCTGGTGAAAGCTATGAAAACTTTGCCAAAAGGATTAAACAACTGTTAAAAGACCCTGTAAATTTAGACAAATATTCAGATTATTTAGACAATTTAGATTTAAAAGTTTAGGCTATAAAGGCTGTCTAATAGACAGCCTATTAGACATATTATTTTTACAAGATTAGGCATAGTTTTACACAATGAAAAGTCTTTCTGTTGTTGAGTTATCTAAGCTATATAGCATAAATAGACAAACTATTTACAACCATATAAATAAAGGAATATTAAGCAAAAATTCAGATAATAAAATTGATTTATCTGAAGCAATCCGTGTGTTCGGTGAACCATCTAAAAAACAAAGTGTAAAAGAACCTGTAAAAGTAGACAGTCAAAATTCGACAGAAAATTTACTGCTTAGACAACAAATAGACATGTTAAAAAATCAACTTGAAGATGCTAAAGAACGTGAATCTTTTTATCAGAATCAAATTGAGACGATGCAACGTCTACTAGAAGCCCCAAAAGCTAATATGACTACGTTTATCGATCAAAAACGTGAGCAGAATATAGCAACAGATCCTCAGAAAGAACCTGAGCTGAAAGCTGATGAATTGACTACTCCAGTTGAAACTGAAAATAAGCGCATTCCTGTGCCTGAACACATTGAACCAGAGCCTGAGAAAAGAGGGTTTTGGAGTCGTTTTTTTAGACCCTATGATTAATCAACTGGACTGCCACCACTCTCCTAGACAAATTTCGTCTATTCTTTTTGCATAGGAGAGAACATTATGAGTGGACAACGATACACCCCAGAATTTAAAGATGAAGCTGTTAAATTGATTACCGAACGTGGATATTCTGTCACTGATGTGGCTGAACGTTTAGGTGTATCACAGCACAGCATTTATAAATGGCTAAAGGCCGTACAGCCTTTACGCAACAACCCTGATGAACATGAACTACTCGAAGCAAAGAAAGAGATCCTTCGTCTTAAAAGTCAGCTTAAGCAAACTGAAGAAGAGCGAGATATCTTAAAAAAGGCCGCAAGGTACTTTGCAAGCCTGCCCGAGTAAAGTATCAGTTTATCCTTGAGTACAGCCATCAATTTAAGATTAAAACGATGTGTCGGGTTCTTAAGATTGCTCGTGCTGGCTATTACGCCTGGCTACATGAACCCGAATCAGGCAGAACAATTGAAGACAAACGGTTATTACAACTGATCCGCTCTTCTTATGATGCCAGTTATGGCATCTATGGTTATCGTCGCATCACGCTGGATCTTAAAGAGCTAGGTGAAAGCTGTGGCCCCAATCGTGTGCTGAAGATCATGAAGAACAATGGCATTGCCGCTGTTCGAGGATATAAAAAGCATAAAAGTTATGGTTGTGGCCGTCCTCCGATTGTGCCACCAAATCACTTAAATCGAGAGTTCGCTGTGAGCACCCCTGATACTTCCTGGGTGACTGATATTACCTACATCCGTACTTGGCAAGGCTGGTTATATCTGGCTGTGGTTCTCGATTTATATTCAAGGAAAGTCATCGGTTGGTCAATGAAACCTACGCTTGCCAAGGATATCGTTTTGGATGCACTTTTAATGGCGGTATGGCGACGCAGACCCAATGAACCTGTGATCATACACTCAGACCAAGGCTCACAATACAGTAGCGGAGACTGGCAGAAATTCTGTCAAAAGCATAATTTAGTTCCGAGTATGAGTCGTCGTGGAAACTGTTGGGACAATGCTGTTGCTGAATCCTTTTTTAGTAGTTTAAAGAAGGAAAGAATTAAAAAGAGGATCTATAAAACACGAGAAATGGCCCGTGCGGATGTGTTTGATTATATCGAGATGTTTTACAATCGAATCAGGCGTCATTCGCATCTCGATGGGATGAGCCCAGAAGCATTTGAGACAGCTTCAAAATGAGGCGGTCTCATGTCTAGGATACTGGGAGCAGTCCAAAAATTGTTTAATTTGAATGAATAAAATCACGGAACAATGAGCAAAGAATAGGCGTGGAACGTGAAAGATCAAGAAAAAGCCGTTCCAGTGCGCTGAACCCTAGAACGGCTTACTTTAAGATATTGATGCGAAAAGGAAAAGTTCAAGTATTTCGCATAAGGTGTATTATGTTAATAATATAAATTTTTAAAAGCATATTGATTTAATAATAGAAAAATTATCAGAGTAGGGTATGTGTAAAGTAAACGTTCAATTATAAACCAATAATGATTAAAGATTTATATCTTATATGTATTAATTTTATTAACATATATCTACCAAATTAGTAATGCCTTAAGTGAAATAGTATGCTAGGTAAAAATCATCATTTTTTAAAAAAATTTTCGATCAGTGATGCTGCTATAGCGTATAGAAAACCTCGCTCGACTATACTTAAATATATAAAAAGCGGAGATTTCGAACTTGACTACAATAACTTGATTGAATATAGCCAGTTAGTTAAAAAATTTGGTGAACTTACTTCCCCTATACGGGACGAAAGAGATCAACAAATCAAAAAACTAAAAGATGAAGTTATGCATTTAAAAAAACAACTTAATTTTTTTAAATATACTTCAATCTCAAACAAAAATAGACTATTAATTTCTCATAAACATTCCATTTAACATAATGGCCGTTATACGAAACCATTTATAAAAAGTTGTTGTTTTTCAGATATTTAAAAAATTAGTCATGACTAAAAAATAGGTAAAAAGCCGACTCGGAAACAAGTCGGCTGCTTTTTATGCAGTTTTGTCACTTTTAGCCAATAAAATCGGTTAAAAAATACTCAAAATTTCAGTTTTTCCTGATTTCTAAAGACCTTCATTTCTGAAATTATCCCCATTTCCTGCGGACAAATATCGGGATAATTTGAGGATATGTCTCTGTACGTTCTGGCGTACAGTCATTCAGGAAATCCACCAATAGGCAGATCTCTCTCGATTTCATATCATGGCTTCATTGAGAACAGGATGTTCCAAATAAAAATAAGAAGATCAGCGACAGGACGCGAGGGATGACAGGAGTTAACCCTAGTACCAAATACGAAAAACCCCGACAGGATGTCGGGGTTTTTTATTTTATAAACTATTGAGTATTACAATCAATAATAATCAGTGCCATATCATCTTCAATGTTAGAAGTAAGAGAAAAATACTGTTCTCTTAAATGAATAAGGTTAAGAATATTTTCATTTTCAAGTTTCCATATACCATCCGATACCAATAAATACTGACAGCTTTCTATATCAAAAATATTAAATTCTATTTCTTTTAGAGTCTTAGTATTTAAAGATCTAGTTACTATATGATTGTATTCACAAGTTTTTAATTGCAGTTCGATGTCTGAACTTTTATCAAGATATATCATTGCTAGATTATGAGGCATTGTAAGCCAACTAATTTCATTTCCTGATATTTTTCCCAATCGACAGTCGCCTAGATGCGCAGTTATAACCTTACCTGATGTGAATACAGCAATAATAATACTCATTGCTCCTGGAATAAGTGTTCTCTGATATTGAAGATAAAAATCTGTAAAAATTTTGCGTAAGAAAGATACTATTTTAGAATCAACTGGTTCTAATTCTTTGAATTCATTATAAAATTCAGAAACATATTCTTGAAATCTACTTACTAAAATGGAGCTTTGGGGATGCTTACTATGGCCATCAAGAACATAATAAAGACTCAAAGTATGACTACTTTCTAAATAACCAACTGTATCTTTTCCAAATTTATTAGTATTTTCTATATTATAAAGTAGTTCTGAATGTTCCATTAAAAAGCTCTTTCCCATTTTTTAATAATCGCATTGATTACTTGAATAGCTTTTTCTTTTGAACCATGTCTACATTGATCATCTAAGACTAACTCAAAACCACCACCTTCAGTTAACTCCTTAAAAGATATAGAAAGGTAATCTCTTAGTTCCTCTGAGGAATTATATATTTCTTCAACTAGTGAATTTCTCCCCATACATAATGTCAAAATATCTTCTATATCTTTACTCATTAGAGCATCACCACCACCACGGCCCTTATAAGCTTCAAATTTAGTGGCTAAAAAATAAGGAGACTCCAAAAGATTTATAACTTTCCCATTAGGTAATTCATACGAAAGCTTATGTTTAATTGCTTCATCATACCAACGATTAGAAAATCCTAAAATTGAAGAATCTGTTGGCATGAAATCAACAATAAGATCCTCACCCATATCTTCTTCTAATTTATATCGACATAAAATATTACTATCTTGGTCATTTTTAAAGCCTAACTTTCGTATTTTTTCCTCCAACAGGTACCAATCAGCTTGAGTGGCAATATCTACAATTAAATCAACATCATATGTATATCTAGAGGCCAAAGCATAATTCTCTACATCTACTAGTAAACTAGTAGTACACCCCCCAATAAATACCATTTCACGGAGAAACTCTTCACTTAAAGCTTCAGCGACTTTTTCTAACATTTTTAGCTGTGCTGGTAATACTGAATTCATAAATAAAAATCTTCTTCTAATAAATTTTGGGCAATCTTTTTTTCTCTCGGAGATCCTATTCTAAAAACATCAATTAATGAAAAGATTTCATATAAATATTTATCATTCATTGAAGCTTGAGGAACTGATTTATGTAGTGGATCTAAAGCAATTCCAGAAATAGCATTATAACTAGCCATCGGCCAAATGAAAGGTAGTGGTGAGCTATATGCTAGATGGTTTTTAAGTGATTCATTAGAAAAAACTGTAGGAATTCCAATATCTATTGCCTTCGGTTCAGTTTTGAAGAAAAACTCGAAACTATTAATAATTAGCCTAAAAAAAGCTCTTTTATTAACCTTCCAATTCAAATTTGATAGTTCTATTCTTTCCCCATTTTTCTGATTTTTAAAAGTTAATAGCCCTATGTTATATAATCTTTTTATACATTCAGCAGTTTCACTCTTACTAATATTGATAGACTCGGCAAGTCCTCTCATTGATAAAAGCAAAGTAATAGACTGAAAATCAAAGAACTTCTGACTATCATATAAGCTATCGTTTACATAATAAAAACTATATTCATCATTATATAAGTCATTGTATTTAATTATCATTTTTTCAATAGAAATTAGTTTAACTAATACAACTATATCTTGAGGTTTAATCATAAGAAAAGAGTTATTGTCCTTAGTCCTAGGACAATAACTCTTTTCTTAATAAAAAACAAATTTGTCAATTTTTTATTTAACATAAAACCTCTTATGCAAAAGCCCCATAATTTATGAGGCTTTTAAAGTTGTGAACAATACAATCACTGAAAATTTATGGAGTTACTAGCTCAGCAAGCTTAGCCGCAATATCTGCTATAGGCTCTTCTATAGTACTTAAGCCACTTCGAGATCCAAGTAAGGGACTAACATCCCGTAATTCTTCAAAAGTCGTGTTATGAACTATTGGAACAAGTAAATCTCGAGCTAAAAGGGCTGAAAGCTCTTTATCGGCTACACCTTCTCCCTTAACTCGTTTAAGAAAAGACGGGGTAACTAATACGATACCAACTCTTGATTTTGCTAAGCCTTTATCAATTTCACGAAGTAATGATGAGCCTAGTAAAACATCTTTCTCACTGAACCAAACAGATATACCTTTTGATTCAAGTAAATCATGTAATTCTTGAGCTGCCCCTTTTCTATCATCCCAAGCATGACAAAGGAATACATCTCTTAGATCTGGTATTTCAAGACGTTTTTCTACGTTATCACGCACAGGTGAAAGAGTTCTGATTTCTTCAGGGGTATAGAATATAACTGAACTTGATGGAGACCATCGAGCTCTTACTCTTCGAGATGATTGTCCACCGCCGCTACTAGTAGAAGATCTAGAACTGTTTGAGGATGAACCATAAGATGAATACGAACTATAAGAAGGATACGAATTGTAGCTTCTACTACTGTAACCACCACATGCAGGGCAATTTGCTCTTGCACTTGCTGAACGATGACCATTAACTGGTGCTGTACATCTTGCCATATTAAAGACTTTTTATAAGTTAATTAACTTAATCTTTTAAAACATGAAATTTTAATAATTGCAATCAAATACAAAAACATTTACTTTATTTATTAATGATATAACAACCTCCATTTTTATATTTCCACTAGCTAAGCCTTATCTATTTAACAAGAGGTGAAATATGTTTGATATTCCCACTAAAACTACAACTTTGACACTCACTTTCTTATTCGGATTTTTAGGATCAATAATCCTAGATCGAATGTTTTCAGATTCAATGATAAGTTACGAGTTTATAATAAAATTCATTTTATTAGGGGGATTATTTATTTTGACAAACTTATTTAATGATTCTATGAAAGAAGAGAATTGGAAGAGAGAACTCACTTTTTAATCGATTTTATTGGCGAAAGATGCTAAAAATGCAGCAGACATGTGTCTAAGTCGGCTTTTGAGTGTTTTTCAGGGTAATGAAAAATATATAAGATTATGATTTAATTAAAATAATTAAGATTGGTTTTGCATAACGCCCATTATGTTAAATAGATGCAATTCATTTGATTAATGGAATTTTATATAAATATAAAATATAATTATAAAACAATATCTTATTGGCAAAAGAAATGGATCATAATCAAATTTTTAAAAATGCTGTAGAAATAGAAAGAACCAATCCAAATGACCTTCAAAATAGATTTGGTTTAGCTTGTTTATTCCTATATGGAATAGGAACCGAAAAAAATGAAAAAAAAGCTTTTGAGATGTTATCTGAACTGTCCACAAAGAAGAATGTATCAGCTATTGAAGCTTTAGCAAATATGTATATTGAAGGACAATATGTAGAAATTAATCTAGATAAAGTTGAAAAAATTATTCAAGATCAATTAGTAACAATGAATACAGGGAAATCTTTAAATGCAGCAGGATATCTGTATCACAAACTCTTATTTAAAGTTGGTGGTAACCAAAGTGTATTATATGCACATAAAGGGTTTGAGCTTTTCAATAAGGCTGTAGAACTAGGGTATGAAGAAGCCAATTATTATTTAGGAGACTATTATTTATTTGGAAGGAATACTTGTTTAATAGATGAAAATAAAGCTTACTTCCACTTTAAAAAAGCAGCTCTTGTAGGGCATGAAGAGGCAATAAAAAGTGTTAGAGATATGGAAAATACTCAAAAATTTAAACAAGGTTTAGGTGTCGCTAAATTATTATCAGGATTATTTTAAATACCAAAGTTTAATTAGTTTTAAATTAATATAATACGCCTTATACGAAGCTATGAATCCTTATCCTGTAAGGCATTCATAGCTCGCCACTTCATCATTAACACCTCATCTTCCTCCTCAAAGGTCGACTCCCCAGAAGCAATCCGTTCAATCATCGCATCAACATCCGCTTGACTGGCATCAATCACATGCTGCTCAAATGAATGCTCCGCAATCCCTTGCGTTGCCTTAAAAGCAGCTCGAATTCGATCTGCATCTACTGGATTTTTCATACTTGGCCACGCTGCTGTGATTGATAACTTGGATGATCTTTCAGATAGGCAATAAAACTGTCCAAACGTTTGCTATCCAATCGTGATTCATCAGGATGATCCACATGCTGCAATAGGTTCTGACCTAAAAAAAACTGCTCAAACTGAGCCTTAAAATACTCAGGAATATCAGACACCAAAACATAGCTGTCATCTGATTTCAGTTGATGCCGTGGGATCTGAATCAACTCAAGTAAATGTTTCTTCCACAATAGACTGGCCCGAAGCTGATCATTCACTGGATGATGGGGATCATGTGCAGCAGCACGTTGATCGTCAAATAAACCCTCAAGAATTTGTTTTCCAGTCTTCATACGACCTCCAAAAGCTTTATTTAAAACCTCACAATATTCCTAGAACCATGATGGCGTATAACTATCATCACGATCCAAGTCTTGATTTTTACGCTGCGCTAAGGCTTGGTTATACTCCTTTTGATAGATCTGGAGCTTGTTAAATTGCCGAATCTGTTGAATGGTGTGCTTCTGTGCCTCAACTTCAAGCTGAATAATTGGATCGGCACTTTTCAACTTCCATCGGTAGATCTGTGGAACATCCTGCAATTGCGTTCCATACTTCTGGTTAAATTCCTGATTAGACAAATGACTCACTCGATTCGGGACAACAATCTCCATACCCTCCAGAATCACGGTTTTCATCGGTGCATGCCTTTCCAAAGCCTGATTAATCAGCTGCTCAGTTTTTTCTCGAAAGGCTTTCACCTGATCACGGCCAAACCCCAACGCATCAGCCGTTAATTTCTGTGCACCACCTTTGGTGGGATTCTTTGGACGATACTGCTTAAAAAACTGCTCTGGTGGTCGTTCAATCCCATCGGCCAGACTCCGTTCAGAATACATCAGATGCAAATGCGGTTGATCTTCACCTGTCAGCTCACTCGGATGATTATGCACCGCTGCGGTATAAGGGAACTGATACTGATCAGCAAATTCCTGAATAAAGGCCTCGACCAATTCTTTACGCTGCTGTTTCGACAATTCTTTTGGTAAAGCCACAGTCA
>NZ_CP157440.1:0-9300 GCF_041021915.1 Acinetobacter yuyunsongii
GGACTCTAAGTTGAAATAATCAGGACTATTGATGTTTATGTTGGTGTTTTTCAATTTCTATCGTTGATAGTTTCTTATGATTACTTTCCCAAGTTGATAGGCCTTCAAGAACATCAAGAAATAAATTTTGTCGTTTAAAAAAATTGTAGGTGTGTTCAGTAATCTCTTTAAATATTTTACTTGTTCTTACCCTAGAAGCGAATTGACTGTTATTGACAATTCTATTGGTGATTTGGTCTGGTGTTTCCGAATGAATATCAATATTCAATTTTTTAAAGGCTGCTAATACTGCACCACCTAACTCGTATTTGCGTCTGTTTTCCTCATTACGCTTGATTTGTGCTTCGCTAAGGGTTTTCCTCGATTTATTTAAAACTTCGCGTTTTTGCTCATTTTCGAGGCGTATACGGTCATTGAGAACTGCCTTATGGATTTTTTGATAAGACTCTAAGGCTCGCTCTAGTCTAAACCAGGTGTCTCGATCCTGGTCTTGTTGGGCCAAACTTAAAATTTCAACTTCATTGTCCATTAGTTTTTGTTGGTTATGTGCTTTGAGTTTGATCTGTTCAAGTAAGATTTGGCGTTGTTGATATAGCACTCTATAGCGATCTACAGTTTTAAACTTTTTGAATATCTCTTCATCAAATTTTTCTGTAGATAATAATGACCTTAAAACATGAGATTGGATTTCTGTGAGGAACGGTAATTTTTCTAAAAACTGCTGCAATTGAATCAGATCTTCATTTGATAAAACTTTAGCAGGACGACCTCGTTTCACCATGATCAGCACCCCAAAAAAACACATGAATCAGATATCAGTAGAGTAGCATATGGCGGCATGAATAAATTAAATAAAATGTGGGAACATTTTATTTAATTTATTAGCTCGTTTCCGTGTTTCTAAAAAGCTATAATTTTACGAAGTAAATTATAGCTTTTTAGAAACACTTCTTCTCGTGCTCCGCAGGCAATTAGAGATGTAAGTTATTGATTTATATTGAATGTTATCTGTTACATAGAAACTAAGGTGCTGTTACAGCATTAAAAAAGTACTGTTACAACATCAAAAAGTACTGTTACAGCATTAAAAAGTGCTGTTACAACATCAAAATACCATGGAGGGTCGGCACCAGAATGTTCTACTGTAATCTTGAACACAACAGTAAAAATCCGCCCCCAAAAGGTGGTAAAAATAACAAGCCTAGAACGGCCAAAGAGCGCTTTCACTACATCACTCGAACTGCACAATTTGCACAACATAAAGATCATGTTCATGAACAACTTGAGTTTGTTTGCTCAGGTAATATGCCCAGCTTTGCCGAGGGGAATCCGGAAGAATTTTGGCAGGCCTCGGATCTGTATGAACGCAAAAATGGTCGGGTCTGTTCAAGTTTGGTGGTGGCTTTGCCGAAAGAACTTACTCAAGAACAGCGCATCGAGTTGGCCGAGGCATTTATTGCCGAATTTGCTGATCGTTATCGCTATCCTTTTACTTGCGCGATTCATAATCATGCTGGCGCTTTGGCGGGACAAGATCAGCCGCACTTGCATTTGATTTACAGTGAACGCCATGTTGATGGTATTGAGCGAACACCGGAGCAGTTTTTTAAGCGTTATAACCCTGAGCAGCCAGAGAAAGGCGGTGCACAAAAGCTCACGGCAGATGTGTTAGGGATGGGCAAAGAACAGTTGCAGTTGTATCGGCAGAAAACTGAAGAGCTGATTAATGACAGCTTACAGCGTTATGCACCGACCAAAATTATTGAAATTAGAGGGCTAAAGGTAGAGGTTCCGAATCTAGTGAGTTGTCTATCCAATGAAGATTACAATAAAAAATATGATACTCATCTGCAAGATGTGCCGATCATGAGTAAGGCACTACGGTTTGCAAAAGAAAGTGATCCTGTCCGTTTTCAGCAAAAACAGGACATGATTGTAGAAATTAATCGGTTGAGAGCTGAGAATCGTTATGAGCTGTATAAACCGTACTATGAGGCAGAATTGAATAAGCAAAAGTCACTAGAGCAAGAAAAGCAGAAGCAGGCACAAGAAAAAACGAAGGGATTTGATGGTCCTAGTTTTGGATTTTGATAGAGCGTTCAAAAATCTGTGACAGGTAAACTGACTGTAGGACTGTAAATTGTGTAATGGTCCTTTAAAAGGACCATGCAGGGAGTCTAGCTATTCAATTAACAGTCTCAAAATTGCATAAATGCTCCATCAGGAAAGAATGCTAAAAAAGCGCGTTTAACGTCTTCGTAATCATCATCTATATGTTGATCAAGATGATGCTGCGTCCATACCAATGTTGCTTCTCGATCGTCAAAACATTTATTAACGTTTAAAAATAAACTCAGATTGTTCGATCTATTAATTGAGAGCTCTTTAATGAGTTGAGTTCCAATTTTTCTAGAATTTTCAGAAAGATATAAATGATTAATCAAGTTTAAATTACCCATTGTTATGCCTCATTTTAAGAAGAAATAATTAAAAACACCTTCTTCATATGTCCTGAAAGAAGGATATGGGAATATTTAAACACATAAATAGTGTGTTAATCACATTATTTATGTGTTTAAATGTAAATAAATGATCTGTGCTATACTTTTCCATCAGAACAATTCTGCTTTTTAAACTATGCCTTACGAAGAATTTCAAAGACTTATAGGTAAGTCTGGCCTTTCTATTAAAGAATTTGCAGCGCTTTTAGATATGAACGCCAACTCCATTACCAACTATAAAAAGAACGGTAAAGTGCCCACTACGATTGCAGTAATTGCGGTCATAATTTCAGATATGAAGGATGATGGTCTGGACTTTTATCCAATTTTTGAGAAAGTTCGAGCTTATCGTGATCAATAGAGTATTTGATGTGAACCCAATTAAAGATTTAATTGGGTTCTAACACGTGCATTTCGTAGAAGAGATTTTATGTTAAATAGCCCTCAACAGAGGGCTATTTTTAATACTAAAAATTACATGCTTTTAAGACATAAGGATTCATATGCTGCACCTTTAGCTAAAACAGTCTTCAGCTTACCATTCGTGGTTATTTGCAATAGTGCCAAATAGATTCATTTTCGATACTCTTACTTCAAAGCCAAAATTTTTCGGGCACCATTAAGTACGAATAAAGAAACCAGTATGCCAATGATTAAGTCTGGATAAGCTGATCCCGTCCACGCCACGAGTACACCGGCAAATATAACGCCCATATTTACGACAACGTCATTCGCCGAGAAAATCCAACTGGCTTTCATATGTGCGCCATCTTCTCGATGACCAGAAATAAGATATAAGCATGTCACGTTAGCTATAAGTGCGAGCAGGCCAATAACAATCATGAGCGTTGATTCTGGCTCGCTTCCAAACATGAATCGTCTAATGACATCAACAATCACGATAACAGCAAGTAATAACTGAATCCAACCTGCGAAATGGGCTGCTTTTATTTGATATTTCGCAGCTTTTCCGACGGCATATAGCGCAATACCATAAACGGCTGCATCGGCAAACATATCTAGAGAATCAGCAATCAATCCTGTAGACGCAGCAATAATACCGCTGATGAATTCTATAAAGAAAAGTAGAGCATTAATACCTAATAACAGTTTAAGTACTTTAGCTTGTCTCACAGGATCAGGTTCATTAGGTATATCGCCTGAAGAAAGCTGTGTTTCATCAAGTTTCGCCCCAAAACCCAGTCCTTCGAGTTTAGCCGTAATTTGCTGAATCCCTTCATTATGGAAGACTTTCAGTTTTCGATTGGGAAGATCAAAAGTAAGACCTTTAACTGCTTCAATATCTGCAAGAGCCATACGGACCATTTGCTCTTCAGCAGAGCAATCCATTTTAGGAATGGTGTAGGTACTTGTTTGCTTAGCCTGTTGATTGCTTATATAAGTTTCAGTCTTCACAAGCTTTGCACCAAGACCCAAAGCTTCAAGTTTGGTGGTTATATTTTCATCTTTTTGATTATGTAGAACCTTTAAAGAACGGTTAGGTAAATCAAAGATGAGTTTTTGAACACCATCAATTGAAGATAGCGCCATACGAACCATCTGTTCTTCCGCAGAACAATCCATTTTGGGAACTAAGTATTCACTCATGTAGTGCGAATCTTTTAAAACGTCTTCAGTGCTTAAATTTTCTTTGGGATCAGAACCATAACAGGATTGAGCGGTATCTTCACAACTGTTTGAAGTGTTACAGCAAGGAGATGAAGATTTTTTTTCTTCCTCTTCACCACAACAGCTAAGCGTATTATCACAATTCTTTGAATTGTTTGCTTCTGCAATTGATGGATGATTTTCTTGTTGAGATTTCTTATCTTCGCATGGTGTTTCTTTACTACATCCACAACCACTCATAATTATACCCATTAAAAAAATTATAAACTTTGAATATTAGAATCCCTATAGTTACTATAGAGTCAAGAATCTTTGGAAATACTAACTCAATGCATTTAAAAATTGGTGAACTCTCTAAAAAAACCTCATGTTCAGTATTAACAATTAGGTTTTATGAAAAGGAAGGTTTAATTCCGGAACCGGAAAGAACGGAAGGAAATTACCGCCTTTACGATGTAGGCTATGTTGAGCGAATTAAATTTATTTTGAATTGCCGAACTTTAAATATGAGTTTGAATGAAATTCGTCAATTACTTACCTATAAAGACAAACCTGAGAAAAATTGTTCAGATGTGAATGAATTAATTGACTTACATGTCAGTGCTATCAGAGAAAATATAATCAAGCAACAAAAGCTTATTGAACAACTATCTGATTTAAGAGGTACTTGTGATGGTTTATGTACAATTGACCAATGTGGAGTTTTAAAAAATCTAGCTTGATTATCTAGACCTATGCTTTTTTCAAAAAATCGGCACTGTTGCAAATAACCACGAATGGTAAGCTGAAGACTGTTTTAGCTAAAGGTGCAGCATATGAATCCTTTCCATGGTCGGCATTTTCAGGGCGAAATCATTCTTTGGGCTGTGCGCTGGTATTGTAAATATGGCATTAGCTATCGTGAACTGCAGGAAATGCTGGCCGAACGGGGTGCGAATGTTGATCACACGACTATTTACCGTTGGGTTCAACGTTATACGAATCTAAAAATGGGAGCCTATAGCTCCCATTTTTATTGTTAAACGTTGAATCCTATATGTTTTCCTGTTGGAAGCTCTACATCAATACGGAGCTTCCCACCCATTGCCTCAACATACTTTTTCATGGTTGAAATCTTAAGATCATTGCCACGATTTTCTATTGCTGAAAGCGATGGCTGTTTTATTCCCAAAGTTTCAGCAAGCTCTTTTTGAGAAATTTCGAGTTCTTCACGAATAAGATGAAGCTGATTTTCTAGCAGTAATTCATCAGCCATTTTTTGAATACGGGCTTGGCTCTCTGGAGAGCGGCTAGCTAACAATTCTTGCAGAGTCTTAGCCATTAGATTTATCTCCTAGGGTAGTGAGATGAAGTTGGTATTGTTCATCTGCAATATCCAGCATGTCTTTATAAAAACGCTTTTTACCGCCTTTATCAGCAATACATAGAACAATAGCCTGTCGTAAGGGATCAAATGCGAAGAAAGCTCTTAAGGGTCTACCGCGATGTTGAACACGCAGTTCTTTCATATTGGTAAATTTAGACTCATACACAGTATCTACTAAAGGACGGCCTAAACTCGGTCCCTGCTGCTGTAGAACAACCAGGGCAGCTAGGACCTTCTCTTGTGTAGGTTCATCTTGCTGTTCAAGCCACTGATTAAATAGATCTGTCGTAATGACTGTCCACATACCACAACCAAAATATAGATTATAGTCTATATTTTAGGGGCATTATGTTTGTTTTGCAAATGAGAAAGGATAGGCAATAAAAAACCCCGACATCCTGTCGGGGTTTTTCGTATTTGGTACTAGGGTCAACTCCTGTCATCCCTCGCGTCCTGTCGCTGATCTTATTGTTGTTATGTGGAACATCCTGTTCTCGATGAACTCATCATAGGAAATTTAGCTGAGTATGGCTATTGGCAATTTTCTTGAATGGCTGTACGCCAAAACGTACATGATTTTATAAGGGATTTATCCCGATATTTGTCCGCAGGAAATGGGGATAATTTCAGAAATGAGAACCTTTAGAAATCAGGAAAATTTGGATTTTTGAATATTTTTTAACCAATTTTATTGGCTAAAAGTGACAAAAGTGCTTAAAAAGCAGCCGACTTGTTTCCGAGTCGGCTTTTTACCTATTTTTTAGTCATGACTAATTTTTTAAATATTTGAAAAACAATAACTTTTTGTAAATGATTTCGCATAACGGCCATTATGTTAAATGGATGTAAAATAACTTGATGAGAAAAAGGAAAAATTAGGTCTCATCTATAGTTGATCATCTCTCGCTGACAACATTTCATGATATTTCTGTTTTATCTGACTTTTTAAAGTGAAATCGTCAATAATTATATCTAAACCGCCATCATAAGGCGCAACAATTATCTTTTTCTCAAAAGATATTAAAAATGCACGAGTTTCATCGTTAGCTATTTTAAGTAATAGATCGTCATGTGAGTTTTGTTCCCAGACTACTTCAGTAAACATAGGCGTGAAATAGAGATCATTGTTTTCATCGTCATCAAAATGTTCAGGATCAACTTCATGTAAATTTATACGTGACCCACTAATAAAATTATATGAAAGTTTGGATACTTGATCATAGTTGGCTATAGATGAGTCACCTATAAAGGTATTCCCTGAGACAATGAAAAGGGTTGTACCTTGAGGGAAACAATCACTAATAATTTGATTTTGTCTGTTGATTAATAAATCAATTTCAAAAGCACAATCAGCATACCTTTTTGAGTTAGGGAGACTATGTAAGCGAATCCAATTTTTTGTGAAATAATGCTTAAACAAATATGGAATAGGAAGCTTATTGGGGAATAACATATTCCATTTGTAATCAAAGTTATTAGCTAAAGTATCAGTCATAGGACTCTACGGTTATAAAGTTTCGCTAAAATTAACATAATACAGCTTATACGAAATGCGTTATAATTATCTATAGAAATCAATGCTGTAGTTCCTAGTTGATAGCCCATCTTCCCCAAGTTGGGCTTTTTTTGTGATTTTTCACGTTCCACGCCTATTTCTTAACCAAAGTTCCACGCCTTTGCTTAGTCAGACTGAACAATCCCCTCAGCCATTCGGCAGGAAAAACCGGCTCAGAAAGCCCCGTTTTGGTGGTTCAGGCTCGACATGCTCCGGCACTGCAATTCGCTTATTTTCTTTTTCAACCAGAGTAGTCAATCCCTCATCTTTCGTGTCAACGGTGCCTGGTTCTGGCTGTGCTGGGGCAGTATTTGATTGAGGCAGCTCTTGATCGGTAAACGTAGTCATATTGGCTTTTGGGGGCTTCATTTCAATGAGTGTCAGCAGTGTATCTATACGAGCGTTTGCCTTGGCTTCACGATCTTCGGCTTTTTCTAACTGTTTTTTTAGAAAATCGATTTGGTTTTTGAGTTCTACAACTGTTTTATTGGTGTATTCAGATGTATTTTGATTTTGTATTGGAGACGTATCGATACGTTTTACTTGTTTTACTCCAAAAGGTTCTCCATAGACACGAAGAAGTTCTGAAAAATCTATAAAACCATCGTGGTCACGGCTTAACACACCGTTTTTTATATCTTTATATAGCGTAGCTCGAGATTTTTTATACAGGGTTGCAGCATCACTAACACTGTATTTTGTAGCTGTATTCATAGTGTATTGCTGTGTATTTTGAAAACGTATTGAAGAATACAATATTTGTATTCTCCAATACACTCAAGCTTTAAAGCCTAAGTTCTTTAGATGAGGAAAAAACTGTTTTTGCTGTATTGGATCTCTTAGCATTTCTTTGATTTTCGCGGCTAGGCTCTCATAGCTTTCATTACCATCTGCTAAGTTTGAGAATTCAGGTAGTCGTGAAAGCTGATTGCCAAACATATTGATTTGAGCATCTGTCATTTGGTGGAATGCTACTTGGGATGTTCTGGTTAATTCTGGTTGAGATGATCTAACTTTCGATTTAATTCTGAATTGAATATCAGTGATGACTCGACCTTTCTTGAATTGGTCATATTCAACGGTAATATTAGTGTGTTTATTAATTTCACTTACTGCTCTGTCTAATACGTTGGATTTAAAGTTAGACATTGTTGAATATTCAGTCGCATCAAGCCCTAACTTTGATCTAAGATCGTTAATACTATATTTCTCAGTTTTTGCTACATTCAACCATTTAATTAATAGCTCATATAGTCTTATGCTATATTTGCTTCTAAAATCAGATACTTGCTCTATATGATATTTGGTAAATTGTTCGCTTAATCGGCTAATTAAGCTGATAACTTCTTTGCTAAGGTATAAAACAATAAGACCACTAGAATCTACATAGGTCACTTTGTTTACCCAATTTGCAGTAGTAAGAGCCTCTAGGCCCTTATATCTATCTAAATAACTAAACTCCCTTCTTTTTAGTGTTTTTGCTGCCTCTCTAAGTAAGCCATAGGCATTATTACTATCCACTTTAAATTGATGAATGTAGTCGCTTACAAGTACTTCTATTGGTGTATCAGGTGTGAGATTAGAAGACTCTCTAGCTCCAACTATGGCCAAGAGCATAATACGTTGCTCTATGAGCGATAAGTTAAAAGAAGCATCGATAAGAGCATTATCTTTAACAACTAATTTATTGTTATTTGTCATGATATGAAGCTTATTAATTCATTTAACTAGGTTATATGTTATATATTTTAAATAGTCAACAATCTATCTATTCATATACCCCTTAAACCTATCTTTATTACCCCTTAAACCTATCTTTATTACCCCTTAAACCTATCTTTATTACCCCTTAAACCTATCTTTATTACCCCTTAAACTATTGCAAACAAAGGCTTTCAGCATGTCTAAAAACATTAAAAACTTTAAAAATAATTAAAAGCCTAGGCAAAGAAAAATTGCCCTTGGTTTTCGCTTCGCTCAAACTCTATTGAATCTCGCTTTCGCTCGATTCGTCGGGGCAATTTTTAGGTTAATGTTTCCGTGAATTTAAGAAAAAGCAAAAGCAAGATCAAAAGCAACTCGGAATTCGCTTCGCTCATAGAACTTTTTTACTCGCTTCGCTCGATCTAGGCTCAAATTACTATATGTAATTTACGCTTATTTAGGCTTCACAGCCTAAAAAGCTGTTTTTCAGGGAGTCTAGGCGCGAATTTTGATTGTGTCGCTCGTAGACACTCGCTCAACTATGG
>NZ_CP157441.1:0-7953 GCF_041021915.1 Acinetobacter yuyunsongii
TTCAATTCTTCTATAGTTTTTTACAATAATTTCCGTTGTGAAATGCTCAATTTTTGAAACTGGCAAGCCTTTAGACTTGGCATCCTTAACAATATCATTAGGATCTACAGAAACAACTTCTGAAATTTTGTTTAAGATTTTAGTTGGTAATTGAGTAGTGTTGTCAAAGTCCATATTTTTTAAACTTAATATAAGGTAATAATTTATATAATAAATTAATTATCAAGATTTTCATTACATTCTATTAAAAATAGTGTCATAGATTGACGCTCTAATTTCCTCCATTTAACATAATGGGCGTTATACGAAACGCACTCTTTGACACTTGTCAAAGATCAATGATTTTTAGATATTTTTTTCACTTTAAGGTAAGCACAGATACAAATTAAAATTCCTGAGAGTACCCAAACATAAGCACCGAATAGAACTGGTTGGCTGTTCTTGCCATCTATAACCAAAATAGTGACAAGACCATAGCACATCATTGCTAAAGTTATACAGCTCCAACGAAATGCCTTGGGATCATTTTCATCTAATAAAAAATATGTAAAAACGAGTGATAAATTTGCCCAAATTGGAAAAACTAAAATAATGGGAAATATTAAAAATTGTAAGAAAAATGAATATACAAAAAGTTCGTATCCTTTCATGCCATCGAATACAGGAAGTAACCAAGAGACAATCAGAATTAAAACAGCCATTAATGAAAAAAAATCGAGGACCTTTTCTTTTGATAAAGATTTCATTCTGAATAATTTATATGTAATTCATCGTAGTTTACTTTAAACCTATCACTGAACATAGAATGTAAAAAAGCCCGACATCCTGTCGGGCTTTTTCGTATTGGTTCGCTTGGCATAACTCCTGTCGTGCCGCCGATCCTTGTGCGATTATTTATTTTTATTCTGCGGAACGTCCTGTTCTCTTATGACTTCATGATATTGAATACAAGGGGTTATGAATATCCGCAAAATCCCTAAATTTATGTGCGCTCAGGCGTACAAAATTGGTGGATTTTTATCCCAAGAGTTGTCCGCAGAAATTGGGGATAATTTAAGCCAGCGCTGGCTTGATAACGCAGAGAAAAATGACAAATTGATTAAATATTGATCAAAATTATTGGCGAAATATATCAAAACTGCTCAAAAAGAAACCGACTTGTTTCCAAGTCGGTTTTTTGTTGTTTTTCAGGGGGATGAAAATTTTTTTAACTATATGAAAAACAAGGATATTTTAAAAAGTATTTCGTATAAGCTCTATTATGTTAAATAATTAAGGATAAAAGCTTTATTACTAAATAGAACAGTTGCTTAAAGCAGTATAGAGTTAAGTTTGCATTTTAATATCAAGTTGTCTTTCAGCACCGATAATCACCATACGAATCCCATTTTCAAAAATGTCATCCGCATTCATATTTTGTAAGGTATTCACTCCTTGGAGCATGAGTGGATATATAGTTGGATCGGCTTCGAATGGTGGGTCTGATCTTATTTCTTCTTGCTGCTCCTCAAGGACCCACCCAACAATAAACCTTCCTAATGTCATAAGTAATGCAACTGCTTCAACAGGAGAAAACCCAGCATGAGATAACAGCGCAACTTGGGCCTCAATCGTGTTGAAATGTCCTTGACTGGGGCTAGTTCTTGCATGTAGACGAGCACCATCACGGTAAGCTAGTAGTGCTCGACGAAAGCTTACAGAATTAGCGAGCAACCAATCTTGCCATGTCATCCCATCGATGGGTAAAGAAACTAAATGGTGTTCATTTATAATGGTTTCCGCCATTGCTTCCATTAACAAGGATTTATTCTTGAAATGCCAATATAGAGTTGGAGATTTAATACCCAATCGTTGAGCTAGCTTGCGTGTGGTTATTGAATCTATGCCTTCTTCATTCAACATATCCAATGCGGTACGCAGGACTATTTCACGTGTCAGACGTTGAGGTGCAATATCTTTTTTACTCATAAATCTATCACTGATAGGGAGTGTGTGAGAGAATATTAATTCTATCATTGCTAGAGAAGGCATTTGTGAAGAAATCATTGAGCGTGATTTTAATCACTATATTTCTGGATGCTGTTGGGATTGGTTTAATTATGCCGATCTTGCCTGAATTATTACGGTCATTGGCTGGAGCTGAAGCAGGCGGTGTTCACTATGGTGCTTTATTAGCTGTGTATGCTCTGATGCAGTTCATTTTTGCACCTATCCTTGGAGCGTTGAGTGACCGATTTGGACGTCGACCTGTATTAATTATTTCAATTGCTGGTGCAACGGCTGATTATCTCCTAATGGCTGCTGCTCCTTCTCTATTGTGGCTATATATTGGTCGTATTTTTGCGGGAATTACAGGTGCCAACATGGCTGTTGCAACAGCTTATGTTTCAGATATTACTCCAGCCCATGAGCGTGCAAAAAGGTTTGGTCTCCTTGGAGCTGTCTTTGGTATTGGGTTTATAGCGGGTCCGGTAATAGGTGGAGTTTTGGGTGAATGGAACTTACATGCACCGTTCTTTGCTGCTGCTTTTATGAATGGGATTAATTTAATAATGACAGCAGTCTTATTAAAAGAATCAAAACACAGCAATAAAATGACTGAGAAGGTTCAGGAGCAATCAATATTAAAGAAATTATCCTATTTGATCACTCAACCTAATATGGCTCCATTGCTTGGTATCTTTTTAATTATCACATTGGTTTCACAAGTCCCCGCAACTTTATGGGTTATCTATGGGCAGGATCGTTATGGCTGGAGTATATTTATTGCAGGTGTTTCCCTTGCTAGTTATGGAATATGCCATTCTATTGCACAGGCTTTTGCTATCGCCCCTATGGTAAAGAGGTTTGGAGAGAAAAATACGTTGTTATGTGGAATAGCTTGCGATGCAATTGGTTTACTTCTTTTATCTATTGCTGTTGAAGAATGGGTGCCTTTTGCGTTGTTACCATTGTTTGCCCTTGGTGGAGTAGCCGTTCCTGCTTTGCAAGCAATGATGTCCAGAGGTATTAGTGATGAAAGACAAGGTGAATTACAAGGGCTATTAAGCAGTTTTAATAGTCTGGGGGCTATAATTGGTCCTGTATTAGTTACTAGCCTCTATTTTATGACTCAGGCATCAGCTCCTGGAATGGTATGGGCATTAGCTGCAATACTTTATGTAATCACCCTACCCTTATTGCTTAAGTATCGCCTGAATAAATATTCTGGAGTTCCATAAAATATTTAATTTATTGGTTTAAAAACTAATGGATTCTATAGTTTATCTAAAATTAACATAATACACGTCATACGAAAGGCCCTATTTACGGGCCTTTTAATCATCTGATTAACATAAAATCTCTTATACGCAGTGGCGGCTAACGCCACTATACAAGGCAACAGACCATACACTTTTTTTAAAACTTGATCTTGGATCTTACTTTAGTCAGTAGCTGATCAAGCAAATTTTGATTTTTGGATAAGTCCAACAGTAAGCCATTTAATTTTGTTTGGATCTCTTTCGGATCAGTCACCTCACCACTCATAAGATTTTTCAACAAACCACCAATCTTGTTGAAATCCTCCTTTATGCTACGAATTTCCTGAAACGATTGAACATCTATCAAACTTTTGGGCTGATAGCTTAAACCCAAATCACGTGCATATTGAGAAACCGATAAATTAGCCTGAGCAGCATTTGCTTCAATCTGCTTTTTTTCTTCATCAGTTACGACCACTTTAATGATCTTTTGGCGTATCCGTTTTGGCTTTTTCTTTTCATTCATTTTCATCATTTCCATTGTCATTTGGCTATGCCAAAAGCTCCGCAGGACAAGATTCCACGTTGAGCTTGAAAAGCGAATAAGCAGGAGTAATGGGTGTCAAAATGCTAGCATGTTGACCAACATTACACATCTTGCCTGTTTCACCCTAACTATGTTTCGCATATAATCGCACATAAAAAAAATGAAAAGCTTATAAAATCCTATAATCGCACTTAAAAGCACATAGTTGCATATAAAAGCTCTTGATCGCATATAATTGCACTTAATCGCATAAAAAACAGAAATGAGGAGATCTGAATGGTTACTCGACATGGCGCAAAAAAATTTATCACAGCGGCTTTGCCTGAAATAGAAAAACGGTTAAAAGCGGGATTCACCGTTAAAGAAATACATGCCGATTTACCCGATCTCGCCAACCATATTTCTTACAGTGCGGTATTAAGAAATTTGCAGAAAATGGGCATTAGCGAAAAAACGCCGCACCAGGGGAAAATACATAACATTGAAGCTCCAAAAAATGAAACTCATAAAGAAAAAGATCAACAAAAGTTGATGAATCAAACCCCTTCTTTTTCTTATGATCCGCATACAGCAGGAAAAGATTTTATTTAAAAAACCATATGCTCTTTAAAACGCCTTTAAATGCGATGACAGCTCGATTAATAAAGAAAGATACAGAACGAGTGTCTACGAGTGAAATCGCTGAAATTCGCGCTTAGACTCTCTGAAAAACAGCTTTTTAGGCTGTGAAGCCTAAATAAGCGTAAATCACATGCAGAAAATTGAGCCTAGATCGAGCGTAGCGAGTAAAAAAGCTTTATGAGCGAAGCGAATTCATCGTGCTTTTGCTTTTTATTGAAGTCACAACGAGATCAACCAAAAATTGCCCCGACGAATCGAGTGAAAGCGAGATTCAATAGAGTTTGAGCGTAGCGAAAACCAAGGGCAATTTTTCCTTACCTTGGCTTTTAATTATTTTTAAAGTTTTTAATGCTTTTAGACTCTCTGAAAACCTTTGTTTGCAAGGCTTTCAAGGTGGATAAGACTACAATTTCTTTGTCATAAGACTACAATTTCTTTGTCATAAGACTACAATTTCTTTGTCATAAGACTACAATTTCTTTGCATTTGATTACATCGAATGCTAATGTAGTCTTAATAACACTTATAACCTATGCAGTCTTATGAAAAATGACTTAGTAGTAAAAGATAATGCCTTAATTAATGCCAGTTATAATCTCGAAGTAACCGAGCAACGGCTTATCCTTTTATCAATAATAAGAGCAAGAGAAACAGGCCAAGGGATCTCATCCGACAGTAAATTAGAAATCCATGCTTCTGATTATGCTTCTCGCTTTGATGTCACCAAAGAAGCTGCGTATAACGCTCTAAAAAATGCAGTTAATAATCTTTTTGAAAGAAAGTTCTCTTTTAAGGAAATTCATAAAGATACAAACAAAGAAATTGTAGTCAAATCCCGCTGGGTTAGCCGAATTGCATATGTTGATGACCTTGCTACATTAGAAGTTACCTTTGCACCAGATGTTGTTCCTCTTATTACAAGATTGGAAAAGCACTTTACGAGCTATCAACTTAAACAGGTTGCGCAACTAACTAGCAAATATGCTATTCGTCTATATGAGTTTCTAATTGCTTGGAGAGACGTAGGAAAAACACCTGTTATTTCTTTATCTGAGTTCAGAGAAAAATTAGGACTTGAGATGAATGAATATCAAAAAATGGTTAATTTTAAAAGTCGTGTTTTAGAACCAGCCATAAAGCAAATCAATGAGCTGACTGATATACATGTAAAATACGAACAGTACAAAACAGGAAGATCTATCTCAGGCTTATCATTCACTTTTAAGCATAAAAAAATTGATTCGATACCTTCAGAAAGAGATCCAAACACGGTAGATCTCTTTACCCAAATGACCGATGCACAACGCCACATGTTTGCCAATAAACTTTCAGAGCTACCGGAAATGGGTCGGTATTCCCAGGGAACTGAAAGCTATCCACAATTTGCTATTCGTATTGCTGAGATGCTTCACGATCCTGAAAAAATCAAAGAACTATATCCATACCTAAAAAAAGTGGGATATATGCCATTAAATAAAAGGATTTAGTAAATGGCTAAATTATCACTAAGTGAAGTATCTAACCGCTTTAACGTCAGTCGTTCTACGCTATATAGGGCCATAAAAGAAGGGCGTATATCTCGAAGCGCTGATGGTCTTTTTGATATTGCAGAAGTCATCCGATGCTTTGGAGAGCCGATCAAAAAGCATGAACAAAAACAAGAAGTGGATCAGTCTAAAGATGATGCTGATTTACGTCAGCTTGTTGATTTTATGAAAAAGGAAATTGAGTCATACAAAGATCGTGAGAAACGCTATTTAGATCAAATAGACCGCTTTCAATTGCTATTAGGGCATAAAGAGTCTGAAGAAAAAATGTCTCATGATACACCAGTGACACATTCCAATGATGCACCATGCGACAACAATAGTGGAATAAGTGAAACTATTGATAATAATAGAGATAGTGAAATTAAAACATCCCATGAGACATTGGTGACACGCCCTAATGAAACACCAAAACACGTACCAAATACGCATTATGAGACAAAGAAAAAACGTGGCTTATTTGGCCGTGTGCTGAATGCTGTTTTTGATAATGACTAAGGGAGAAAGATCATGCCGAAACTGAAAGACATTGCCCTGGGCATTATTGTGGCCCCGCTGCTGATCCCGATCATGCTGATTGCATCGTACCAGGATAAAAAAGCGCTGAAGAAAGAGCTGGATGAACGCCAAAAAGGAAAAGACCAGGCATCCTGATTATTCAATTGAGCTAATCAAAATCGTGAAACATTGCTTAAATAATAGGCGTGGAACGTGATAAATCATAAAAAAAGCCCGAACAGTGATGTTCGGGCTATAAACTTTTAAATAAGTATTTGAATTTCAAGGTTAATTATAACACATTTCGTATAAGGTGTATTATGTTAATTTTAGGAAATCTTAATTAAAGAAATATTTACATTTTTTAATTAATAACTCTTAAATCATTGAATAACTATTAAAACTTAATAGAAAATAGGTGCATTAATAAATGCTTGAAAGATTTGATATGACTATTGAAAAACTACAATTACGGTATAAAGCCCCACATAGAGATGTACCATTTGGACTTGTGGGTGATCCATCTCCTTATCAAGATATACGAGGTCAAGTGATTCATGTTGGCGATCAATTAACATTTGAGTTTCAGGGTGAAAAACAAACCGGAATAATGGTGTGTAACGATCGTCTTAGAAAATACTTTATTTTTGGACTCGTGGAAAATAACTTAACTGATTTTGAAAATATCGAAATTTCAATATCTCATCAAACATTGGATATAGGTGATATTGATCAATCTTTTTATATCTGTGAAATGTCTTTTTTGGAATAACTTATAATTACATAAACTAAAAACTCTTACTCACTTAACATAACAGCTGTTATAAGAAATAAAAAAACCTAGGCATTGGCCTAGGTTTTAAATTTAAAAAAACAAATAAAAATCAGTGTAATAAACTCAATTTTAGCGTTTCGTATAAGGTGTATTATGTTAATTTTAGATAAATTTAATAAATACGAGGCATTTCACCTAAACTTAAGAGTTGATTGACTCAGTTTGTACTTTTCTAAAAAATTCTTCTTTATATCTCTTCTGAATTTCACTTGATGCATATTTGGCAAAGGCGAAGTTTATTCCTCCCCCCAAAATACCACCTACAATAGGAATAAATTTTGCTGCTTTCTTCGTAGTAATATCTTTTCCTAAGTATTTAGCTACGATCATAATTAATTTTAGTACTGGATTGGATTTTGCTCCAGATTTTCCTGCAATTTGAGCAGCTCTATTCATCATGGCTTGTATACTTGTAACTGCTGCTTTATCAAAACCAAGTGAATATAAATAAATTTCTCTAGCTAATTCAGCATCATGAGGATTATTAGGGTCAAACCCATTTAAATATGCTACACGTTGATTTAGCCTATACAACTGCGCTGCCATATTCACAATATCAACACCACCAATAGTCACCATTGTTGCCATACCACCAATTCCAGAGGCTAATCCAGTTACAGCACTATTTCTTGCCGCATAGTTGCCATAGGAATCAGAAAGATC
>NZ_CP157437.1:0-96999 GCF_041021915.1 Acinetobacter yuyunsongii
TTTAATTAAGTTAAAAGACTGCTATATAGCGGTCTTTTTTGTTTTTGAGCTCTACAAATTTTAATGAGTACATATAGTTACTTTTATAAAAATGATAATAAAGGGTAGAGGAGGTCATCTAAGAATTTAAAGCACAAGACTTATTTAACATTGATGACAGAAAAAGTGAGTTGTTGGGAACTTAAAGAAGAGGTGGTACTTATAATGGTTACTAAAATACAAATACTTAAAATATTAAATATATAAAACAATATATTACAAATATATATGATGCGTAACATACGCATCATATATATTTTCTTCTATTTTGATATAATGGATCTCGTCAATCCGCTGATAGGTTTCATTTAAATTTCATGAGTCTTACTGAAATTAAAGTTCGCCAAGCTCATTGCAAGGAAAAAACTTGTTTTTTATCCGATGAAGATGGACTTAGCCTGAAGATTGAGCCGACTGGAAGAAAATCTTGGTGCTATCGCTATACAGATCCACAAACAAAAAAACGTCGCCGCATTCAGTTGGGGCTTTATCCTGATTTATCGCTGAAAAAGGCACGACAAGTCAAAGATGACTTTAAAGACAATAATTATTGTTTTGAGCATGATACTGTCTCTAATGTCATCACCTTTCGTAAGGTAGGGGAGGAGTGGCTGCAGTTCAAACTGAAAAATGCATTTAATGATTCACCCCGCTGCGGTGTACTACAGTTAGCAGAAAGATGTTTACAGCAAGATATTTATCCAGACCTTCAGGATTTACCTTTTCAAAACATCAAGCGTTATGACCTGGTTTCAGTAATCAAAAAAATAGAGGGACGCCAAGTAAAAGAACCTGTCAAGAAAGCTTGTAGTTATTTGAACCAAATTTATGACTACGCTGTAGCGATGGGTTATTGTGAATTCAACATCGCGCATGGTTTAAATAAAATCGCCATTAACAGTAAAATCAAGAAGAATTATCCGTATTTGAAAGCGGAGGATATATCAGATTTTAAGAAAAATTTATTAAAATTGGATGCCCATCCGATTATTAAAAAAGCACTGCTGTTCAAATTACATACTGGCGTGCGAGGGGCTGAATTGTTATTGGCTGAGCCTCATCATTTTGATTTAAATGAAAAAATCTGGAAAATACCTGCCTTGCATATTAAACAGTTTCGACGAAAAGTCATATTAGGCCATGAGATTCCCGACTTCTTAGTTCCACTTTCAGATCAGGCTTTAGATATTTTAAAAGACGTCATGCAATGGTCATACGGTGAAAAGTACATTTTTGCTAGCCCACGGAAACATAATCAACCGATTCATTTTAATACATTAAATATGGCTATACGTAAGATGGGCTATGGAAAACATCAATTATCCTCTCATGGACTACGTTCCACTTTTAGTACCATTTTGAATGACTCAGGTTTGTTCCAGGATAACTGGATTGAGGCACAACTTTCACATATTGATAAGAACCGTACCCGTGCCAGCTATAATCACGCTGACTATTTAGCCCAGCGGACTGAAATGATGCAGTGGTGGGGTGATTATTTAAGTACTGCTAAGTGAAAATCGTACTTTTATACATAGACTTAAAACATTATGGGGTTTCAAATGGATAGTAAACAATATACTTGCCGTGTTACATGGTCAGCAGAATATAATGAGTATGTTGGGTTGTGTGCTGAGTTTCCATCATTGTCTTGGCTTGATGCGGATCAGTCTAAAGCATTCTCAGGAATAGAGGAGCTCGTTGCTGATGTTGTCGCTGATATGATTAGCAATAATGAAAAAGTTCCTACACCACTCTCCGGGAAAATATAGTAGGCAGTTTGTTGTCCTTGTTCTCAGTGGTTCAACAAAAACTAGCCCTCGAAGCCGCAGAACGTGGCGTGGACATAAATTGTTTAGTATCAGTAAAAAGAGCGATGTAATTTTAGTACGAGTGAGTGATAGAGCAGGAACCTATGCTTCATATATTCAGTAAATGGTATGTTTTTGAATTAATAGGTATTTTTAAATAAAGCTTTCTTTGATTTAGTGCTTTTTATTTAAAAAATTAATTTTTAAATACAACTTAGGCTAATTGATAAACACTATCTGGAAAGATTAAAAGAAAATATTTTTTAATTTCTGCTAATTCATTTAAGGCAGGTTCCCTTTCAAGCAGTTGAAATGTCCAAATAAGTACAGCCTGATGATTATCATAGCAAGTATTTACTCCAAGAAAATTAGCCATTCCATAACTTCTATTGATGTTCATTTCTTTAATTAATTGATTTCCTAAGTCACGAGCTTGCTGGCTGATCAATAACTCATTTGTTAACACGGCGGTCATCTCCACAAAATAATCTAATGCAGGTTCAATCCTTATACTTAAAAAGTTATAATTTAGTTGAAATGGATAAAATATACTTTCTATAAGTTTTAATAACCTGCTGTAGGTTAATTTTAGCAAAGTATTACTCAGTCAACAACTTCAAATAACCCACAGCAAGTTATTTTTTGTAAATTAATTTAAATATGATTACTTGTAAGTTATCTAGCCTCATGGGCGATAGAAAAATTTTAAAATTAAGTGAAGTGGTGCATGCAACAGGTATCAATCGCAACACGCTCACAAGTATGTATTATGACCGTGCTGTACGTATTGAATTACCAGTCGCCGATAAGTTGTGTAAGTACTTTAACTGTACGATGAATGATTTGTTTGAGTTTAAGGAAGAAGTTGAAGAAAAAGATTAACTTAATACTTCGTTTGATAAGTTTTTCGAAGAAAAAGACTAGCCAATACTTAGTTTGATAAGTTTTCCCTACAGGTCTAATACTGAATTTTATAAAGCTTCATCGAAAACATATATTTACTTTATTATTTATATAAAGGAATCAATCGAATGATAGAGGTATTTTTCTTATACCTTAATTAATCTGAATCGCGGATAAGAAATTAACAGAGATGGATCCGGAAATTTGAACAACTGCTATAAGTGATATTCTGCTCCTCAAATGATGTTATAAACATCAATATATGGAGTATTTTATGGCACGTAGACCAAGAAGAAATCATTCAAATGATTTTAAAGCTAAGGTAGCACTTGCTGCGATTAAAGCAGAAAAAACACTTGCTGAATTGAGTTCTGAGTTTGATGTTCATCAAAACCAAATTATTGACTGGAAAAATCAATTAATCTCAGCTTCCTCGCAAGCTTTCGATCAATCAAAAGCTCCATCAGAACCCCCATTGATCTTAAAAAGTTACATGCAAAAATCGGTGAGCAGGCATTAGAAATTGATTTTTTAGAAGGTGTGTTGAAGAAACTGGGCCGCTTCAACCACAAAAGTTAATCGACGACTCACTTCAGATTTCAGTATCTAAGCAAGCTAAGCTGCTGAAAGTCTCCCGTGGTTGTTATTATTATCGCCCAAAACCTGTTAGCTCATCAGATCTGAAACTGATGCGGTGTATTGATGAATTACATATGCAATATCCTTTTGCAGGCAGCCGTATGATGCGTGATTTGTTGAATCGTCAAGGGCATCATATAGGACGACGTCATACACGTACTTTAATGAAGAAAATGGGTATTCAGGCGTTATATTGCAAACCAAATTTAAGCCAGGCGAATCAAGCTCACCGTAAATATCCATATCTGCTCTAAGGGTTGGCTATTCAGCGCAGTAATCAAGTGTGGTCTACGGATATAACGTATATCCCTATGGCAAAAGGCTTTGTTTATTTATGTGCTGTGATTGATTGGCATAGCCGCAAGGTACTTGCGCATAGGGTATCGATTAGTATGGAGGTGGATTTTTGTATTTCGGCTTTAAATGAAGCGATTGAAAAATATGGTCGACCTGAAATATTTAATACAGACCAAGGCAGCCAGTTTACCAGTGATGCATTTATTGATGTATTGAAATCAAATGGCATTCAAATCAGTATGGATGGTAAAGGTCGATGGGTAGATAATGTGATGGTTGAACGATTATGGCGGAGCGTTAAATATGAAGAGGTGTATCTCAAAGCTTATAGCAGTGTCACAGATGCGAAAAAGCAATTAAGTGCATATTTTGAGTTTTATAATTTGAAACGACCTCATTCGAGTCTAGACAAAATGACACCAAATGAGTTTTACTATGATCAGCTACCCCAACAAAACAAGGTGGCTTAACTAGAGCGGAATATCACTTATAAATACGCTTTTAGTTGTTCAAACAAGTGGGACCACCTCTATATCTCGATAGGTATAGTAGAGTGATATCTCGATAGGTATAGTGTTTTGCAGTTTAGAGGAGATATCGCGATGCATACGCGGAAGGCAATAACGGAGGCGCTTCAAAAACTCGGAGTCCAAACCGGTGACCTCTTGATGGTGCATGCCTCACTTAAAGCGATTGGTCCGGTCGAAGGAGGAGCGGAGACGGTCGTTGCCGCGTTACGCTCCGCGGTTGGGCCGACTGGCACTGTGATGGGATACGCGTCGTGGGACCGATCACCCTACGAGGAGACTCTGAATGGCGCTCGGCTGGATGACGAAGCCCGCCGTACCTGGCTGCCGTTCGATCCCGCAACAGCCGGGACTTACCGTGGGTTCGGCCTGCTGAATCAATTTCTGGTTCAAGCCCCCGGCGCGCGGCGCAGCGCGCACCCCGATGCATCGATGGTCGCGGTTGGTCCGCTGGCTGAAACGCTGACGGAGCCTCACGAACTCGGTCACGCCTTGGGGGAAGGATCGCCCGTCGAGCGGTTCGTTCGCCTTGGCGGGAAGGCCCTGCTGTTGGGTGCGCCGCTAAACTCCGTTACCGCATTGCACTACGCCGAGGCGGTTGCCGATATCCCCAACAAACGGTGGGTGACGTATGAGATGCCGATGCTTGGAAGAGACGGTGAAGTCGCCTGGAAAACGGCATCGGATTACGATTCAAACGGCATTCTCGATTGCTTTGCTATCGAAGGAAAGCCGGATGCGGTTGAAACTATAGCAAATGCTTACGTGAAGCTCGGTCGCCATCGAGAAGGTGTCGTGGGCTTTGCTCAGTGCTACCTGTTCGACGCGCAGGACATCGTGACGTTCGGCGTCACCTATCTTGAGAAGCATTTCGGAACCACTCCGATCGTGCCTCCGCACGAGGCCGTCGAGCGCTCTTGCGAGCCTTCAGGTTAGAGGCCGTCGACAATGATAATCTGGATCAACGGACCTTTCGGCGCCGGAAAGACGACGCTCGCTAAGCGGCTGCGCGATCGGCGTTCCAAATCGCTGATCTTTGACCCCGAGGAAATCGGGTTCGTGGTGAAAGAAACGGTCCCCATGCCAGCGAGCGGAGACTATCAGGATCTCCCCTTGTGGAGGGGACTTACGATCGCGGCGGTCAGGGAGATTCGAAGGAATTACTCGCAGGACATCATCATCCCAATGACGCTCGTGCACCCGGACTATCTGACTGAGATACTCGACGGGGTAAGGCGGATCGACGATCAGCTGCTGCACATCTTTCTGACGCTCAACGAGGACCTATTGCGTCACCGGATCGCGAACCAGACCATGCATCCTGACCCGAATCGAAATGCGGAGATTCGAGAGTGGCGATTAGCGAATGTCGCCCGATGCTTGGCCGCAAGGGAACGGCTTCCATGCACAACCCGTGTTCTCGATAGTGGTGCACACACCAGCGATGAACTCGCAGCGATGGTGCTCGACGGAATCGATGGGCGCACCTGATCGCCTTCGACGCCTGCGCAAAGCGTAGCGCGAGGGTGGCGGGCTCACGACCAAACGCCCAGAGGTCGATCATCGCAGGGATGTTTGGCTTTGTGGTGCGGACGACGGGACTCGAACCCGTACTCTCACAGAGAAGCAGATTTTCGTACCACCTCGACTTTCGCCGCCGTCTGATGACGTTCGTGGTCTGGACTGTCCCTTCGCCATTGCCCGAAGGCTTTAGGCGCCGCCCGTCCAGTCTCTACACCTTCCCCCGAAGGGGCTTGGCTCGGGATTGGCTTAGGGTATTGCCCGTTAGCGTTCCCCGACTTTGAGCGGTTCTACTCCGCGGATTTCCCCGCGGGCACTCCAATTTTAAAGTCTGCTGCGTCTACCGATTTCGCCACGTCCGCCTTTTTTCGCCGTTCCTAGCGCTCGTGCGATGCACCTATGTTGCACCTAGCGCCGAATCGTTCTTCGTCATCCTGAAAAACCACGTCTCCTAAAGCCTTGCATAGCTTATCTTTTCTCCACCACGAACTTTTTTGTGGGATGGTAGAAAAAAAGACTTTTTAAGTCCGCTGGCTTGCCAGGCCTTGTTAGCTTGTACGGTCATGGTTATCGGGTAAAGAATATTGACGGCATCGCTGGTGTCGGTGGCTGAAAAGCCGGCTCCCATCAGGGCAATAGCCATTTCAGATGCAGGCGTACAGGGCAATGGTCAACAGCTACAGCCTGTCTGACGATTCCGGCGTCATGGCTGCGGCGGCTATCACGCATTTTTTGTTCGGTCAGGCGGTGTTTTCGTACCTCAATGGTTGGAGCGTGTTGATCGGACCTGGTACAGGTTTGGACAGCACGGGCTGCAAATACGCAAGGGATTTAATGGGCCTGGTGGCGTTCACGGCTTTTATCGTGACGTTTCTGTTCAGGGGCTACTCATAATCTCGTGGCTCGGCGGTTCCCGGCACACCATGACAGTAAGGAAGGACCCTGTGTCTCAACTCTCCCAGCTTCGAAGCCCCGCCGCCGTGCAGGCTGCCATCGATGAGTTCGTGCAACTGGGCCGCACGAAATTCCTGGCGCGCCACGGCTACGGCAAGTCCCGCGACTTCCTGGTACGTGATCCGAAGACCGGCACCGATTGCGATTCCAAGGCCATCGCCGGTGTGGCCTTCGGCAAGCAATTTCCCGAGCAGGGCCCGCTCACTGCTGACAGCTTCTCCGGTGGCGAGGCGACCGTCGTTCCGGCGCTGACGCGGCTCGGGTTTCGCATCATTCGCATCGGCGAAGACTGGTCCGAAGAAGAGGTCCTGGCCACGGTCGAAGACTATTTCGACATGCTGCGTGCCGAGGCGGCTGGGGAGCCGTACAACAAGTCCGAGCACAACCAGGCACTGCGCCAACTGCTGAACGGTCGCAGCAAGTCTTCAGTCGAGCTCAAGCACCAGAACATTAGCGCCGTACTCGATGCCCTGGGCCTGCCCTATATCAACGGCTACAAGCCACGCGGCAACAGCCAACTGCTGCTGCGTAAATCCGTACACGCCTACGTTCTGGAACATCAGCAGACGGTCGGCGCTCTTGTCGATGCCCTGGAGGAGGTAAAACTTCCGGGTGACAAAACCTACCGAGCGGCTTTGGTAGAACCACCCGCCCGTGAAGTGCTTGTGCGTACCCCGGCATCTCTACGGCAACGCCTACCGCGAAAGTTCGATTATGCCGCTCGCGATGAAGCCAACCGCAAGCTGGGCCGGGCAGGGGAGCAGTGGGTGATTGGCTACGAACAGCAACGCCTGACCGAGCTCGGCCACCCAGAGCTTTTTCAGCGGCTGGATTGGGTGTCCGACACCCAGGGAGACGGTGCGGGGTTCGACATCCTGTCGTTCGAAGAGGACGCCCATGAGCGCTTCATCGAGGTGAAAACCACCAATGGCGGGGTAGGCTCGTCTTTCTTGGTCAGCCACAACGAACTCGAATTCTCCAAGGAGGCGGGCGATCAATTCCATCTGTATCGCGTGTTCCAGTTTCGGGACGGTCCGCGCCTGTTCACGCTACCCGGCGACCTCAGCCAACATGTGCATCTCAAGCCGACGGACTACCGGGCGAGTTTCCGGAGTTTGGTGGGGTAAAGGCAGGGTTCTGTTGAGCCGAATGGCTGTGTGCGGCCGATTCTGTTGAAAAAGTAGCGGCCTCCCCATGCCGTTGGCAAAATTGCTTTGTCAGCGAGCGTGGGGGCGAACAGCATGATGGGACAGTTACCGGGAGGACAGCAGCGCCTGTTCTACTCGTTCAATCTGGAAGATCACGTCCCGGCCCAACATCTCCTGCGCAGCATCGACCAGTGCTTGGATCTCAGTGATCTACGTGCCTACCTGGCAGATTTCTATAGCCCCATCGGGCGTCCCTCGATTGACCCGGAGTTGATGGTGCGCATGCTGGTCGTCGGCTACTTGCTATGGCATTCGTTCCGAGCGGCGATTGTGCGAAGAGGTGCACCTGAACCTGGCCTATCGCTGGTTCTGCCGGTTGGGTCTGGAAGACGAAGTCCCCAATCACTCGACCTTCTCGAAGAATCGCCATGGGCGTTTTCGTGACAGCGATCTATTCCGCTGGTTATTCAATGAGGTGCTGCGGCGCTGCATGGCAGCCGGCCTAGTCAAGGGTGAAGGTTTCGCCGTCGACGCCAGCATCATTAAGGCGGATGCCAGCCGGCAACGTGGGGTGGCGGGAGATGAGGTCGATTGGAACGATCCAAAGCTCAGCAGCCGCGCAGTGCGCGAGTACCTCGAAGCCCTTGATGAAGAGGCGCTGGCTGAGGCTCTTCCCAAGAAAATTTCGCTCACTGATCCTCAGTCCCGTTGGACAGCAGCGCCAGGTGGCCCGGCCTTTTTTGCCTACTCCACGAATTACCTGATCGACACTGAGCACGGTGTGATCATGGACGTGGAAGCTACCCCGGCGCACCGTACCGCCGAAGTCGATTCGACTAGGACGATGGTCGAGCGTGTCGAGGCGCAGTTCGATCTCACACCGGAACGCCTTATCGGCGATACCGCTTATGGCACCGCCCCGATGCTGGCCTGGATGGTCGAAGAAAAGGACATCGAACCGCATGTGCCGGTGTGGGACAAGACCGAGCGCAAGGACGACAGCCTCTCCAGTAACGACTTTCACTGGAGTCAGGACGCCAATGAATATCGCTGCCCAGCCGGCAAACCGCTACGCAGTGAATGGCGCGCCTTCACCCAGCAAAGGTCGCGGGTAACTAAGGCCAAAACCGTCATTTACCGCTCCAGCCAAACCGACTGCGCCACCTGCCCGTTGAAAGCGAAATGCTGCCCCAACACGCCGAATCGGAAGATCGTCCGCAGCATCCATGAGGCTGCCCGCGACGTGGCTCGACGCATCGCCAAGACACCGGAGTACCTCGTCTCTCGCTGCGAACGAAAGAAGGTGGAGATGCTTTTCGCCCACCTCAAACGGATCATGAAACTCGACCGTTTACGACTGCGTGGCCTAACGGGTGCCACTGACGAATTCACCTTGGCTGCGATGGTGCAGAACCTGCGCCGCATGGCCAAGCTTTTGCCTCAAGGGCCACCGCTGACGGGATAGGTATGCCTGCTACGAGCAGAAACCCTCAAATTAACCCTTAAACCTGAGCAAGGACGCTCAGTGAAACGCCGGAAGGCAACTTGAAGTGGCTTGCAGCCACTTCGACAGCAGGCACACCTGATCGGCAGGCTGCCGCTAAAGCTACTTTTTCAACAGAATCGGCCGATTTGTGCCGGTCGTCAAGGACCGCTTCGGATCACTCTCAACCGGATCGCGGGCCAGCTGATTTGCTAAAACCCGCGCCAAACTCAACGAAGGATTTCGCATGATCCGTTTTTTTTGGCGATCACGCTCGGCCTGATGGTTGGCTGCTCGTCGAGTTCAAGTTCGATCTGATCAGTGAGCGGTAGCGCAAGTGGATCGCCTCAGCCAAGCAGCGTTGTTGCCGGCGGCCGGAAGAAAGCCTTGAACTAGTAGCGGAAAGGATGAAACTTTATTTTTACGATTCTCAGCATTTTCCAAGGTTGAGCGAAAATTAGGATGATACTTTAATGATTCCGGCCTCCATCCCCACAAAACGCTTGCAGATGGCAGAATTGAAATAAGTCATTGTTTTAAATGGATTTTTGCAGGAATTGCTACGTTGCAGGGTCCTGTAGTTAGGATGACACTTTATTTTCCTCCCACAATCAAAGCATCCATCCATGCATTTGTGAAATCAGAACCCATTGAACGCATTGAGTTTGAAAAAAACTTGCTGAACTTAGGTATCGTGAACAATTATGAAAAATATATAGACTACAATAATTTGCTGTTTCACGTTTTGTTTAGCAAATGGATTAACAGTCCAGTTGACTTTGGATATTTTGTCGATCAAAACTTTTACGGTGCCAGCTAAGCTCACTCAAAACATCTACGGTGTAATACACCGTAAAAAGAATTGCACCTGGTACTTGCCACTAAAAAATGACAGTGAATGACATTTTGAGAGAAAAAAATTGTGGGGTAGTGCCTTTTCTACTCCTTTGAGAATTTTAATTATGACAATTCCGATACACCTAACAATAACTTCATATTTTTCTTTCTTGAACTAAGATTCAATAACTTAACTAATTTCTATTTCAATCATAAAATATGATATGTTGACCTTAAGAATAATTCATAAACTTTACTATGTTTGCTTTAAAAACAATTCATTTAGAAAAGAAAGTCTCAAACGAAAATCAAATTATTCTTTTATTTGATTTAGATTCATTCTGTCCATGTATGTACCCTATGCTGTACACCATGAAATTTCTTAGATTTCAAAGTATCTCTACGCAGCATGCAGATTTAATCGCAATAAAATTTTGGTATGAATTTTGGTTTGAAAAGTTTGCCACGTCCTTTTGTGAGTCGTTCTATTCGACATCCTATAATTTTGAGATCATTCAATGTGAAATTGATAATTTCATTGTTTACTTAGAAAATAATAAAAAACTTGAAAGTAATCTTATACGGCTAAGCAATTCAGAACATATTAATTACACAACAATTGGTCATAGAGTTAGATCCTTCTTAAAGTTTTACAACTTCTTGATTAATGAATACTTAAGCATGCAATCACAGCCACAACTTACGTTGAAGGAAATTCAAAAAATTAAAGAAAACTTGAATAAATATATGACAATAAAGAAAAAAATTATAAATAATTTTTCAAAAGCCAATAAGACAATTAAAAGTGAGATAAATCATAATTTTAAGAGCATGAATCAGGAAATGATTAAAGGATTGTATTCAGTCATTTCACCAAGTAACTCTAATAAATACAATGAATTAAATCCTTTTAGATCTAAAAATGTACAACTCAGAAACTTTCTGATCATACATCTCATGCTCAACTATGGTCTTAGAATTGGTGAGCTTATGCTACTAACAACCAACTCTATTAAAAAATCAATTCAGAATCATAGTTTTAGTTTAATTATTACAAATACAGATGATGAGTTCGATGATCGATCAAAAAAGCCAAAAATCAAAAATGAATATTCGTACCGAGTAATTAAACTGCAGGAACGAGACTACAGAATTCTTCAAATCTATATAAATGAAATCCGAAAAGAAATTCCTTCACATATCTTATTTACATCCTTAAAGCCTCCCTATTCTGCTTTAAGTTTTCTAATAAAAGATCTAAATACGTATCTTTCATCAATTGAGATTCATTGTTATTCAATATATTGTAGGTTGAAAGTATCAAATGTGAAAGTTGAGGATCAGAACGTAGGGTTGATTCGATAGCAAGTTCGATAGGCTCATTAAATATTCCTTCATAGCTTTTTTTTAACCATGCTGGATCTAAATGCATCATTTTATAAGTGAAGCCGAGAGGATCTGGTGCATTACCATCATGAACTTCTTCAGGTTCAAGCATGAAAGTTTGACCTTGATAGCTATCAATAATTTTTTTTCTACAATTGAATTGTTGATGTCCTAACTCTGTTACCCCTATAAGATAACTTGAGTGTAGATGAGGATCGTATGCAAAGCCTTTGAAGTGGGCATGAATTAGTTCTATACCTGTAGACTTATCCTGTGTGACATTGACCCAATTGCTCATATTTACTTAATTAGTCCTAATGGATTTAGCTTATCAAAAATTATCTAATGAAGAAATTCTAAAATTAACATAATACACCTTATACAAAATGCCCTTGTAAGCCCTTAATCAAGGGCATTTTTAGTCTCTACTTAACATAAAATTTTGGTGGTGCTTCAAAAAGTATGCTGCCTTTAAATGAAGCCATTATTGATGTAAAAGAAAAGAAGGCTAAATCAAAAGCTTTAAAATGGTTTTCAAGCTTTTTTGAAAAATTACAGCTTCTTCTGAAGCTACGCCTAATTCTATGCCTTATTTTGCAATTATTGCCTTCAATACCTACAGTAAAAAATTTACCAATACTTTGCTTACCATTTTTAAAAGCAGTGATGAAACTGTCCCAATGATCACTTGCAATTCGGGTGTAGTGAATATCTAATTGTTTAAGCTTTGTCTTCAATTGTTAGACTGTAGCTAAATCTCGTTTACCCCAAACATAAGCAACAATTTCACCTGTTTCTCGATGATAGGCGTAAATAAGCCATTGTTTATTCTTTTTATTTCCAACAAAATTCCAGAACTCATCTACTTCGAGAGATTCATAATGACTTTGCTGAGGCTGAATTTCATAGGTTGATTCAGTTAAAGTACGTAAAACTTTACCGATACTGATGCGCTCAACTTCAGCAATATCTCGTATACCGCTGCCTCTGACCATCAACTGTAATATTTTACGAGTAATACCTGACTTACATCCTAGATAGCTCAGTGCATGATCACCAATAAACTGACGTTTACAGTCTTTGCACTGATAGTTTTGTTTCCCATCTACTTTGATACCATTTTTCTTTATACTATCACTGAGGCAGGTTGGACATTTGATTGCTAGAGTTATTTGCATTTCTCTATTTTATCAAAATCCAATCGGCTTTTTCTTCAGCATACTTTTTGAAACACTACCAAAAATAGATTAACCTCAAACTTCTAATTCTTATAAATAATGAAAAACACCCAACTTATCTAGCACATCTAAAGACAATTGTTTACGTAGAGCAATATCATCACCAGCTTTCATTTGCATATTTAAAGCAAATGCCACCACTTGCCCATCTGCCTTTTCAACAAAACCCACATACCAACCCACTTGCGGGTCTACAGCCATTCCCCAGCCACTTTTAGCATATAGACGATTCTCCCCTCTGCGCTCTACATACAACATCTCTTTCACTTGTTGCTGAACTTCAGGTTTAAAAGGCAATTGCCCTTGGGCTAAATCATACACAAACTTTACTTCTTGTATAGGTGTAATTGTCAAAGGCCCTTTCAACCAAAATTGATCAACTTCCGTGCCTATTTGCATATTGCCATAACCAATACGTTGCAATTCACTTTGCATTAAGCTTGGACCAATACGACGTGCCAATTCTTGATATACAGGCACTGTAGATGCTTGCATGGCTTCGCCCAAAGTAAAATCTTTGTCCCATGCTTTAAAAAAACGTGGCTTTCCATCCCACTTAAATATTTCTGTAGATGTTGCTTTATGATTTTCTAAACCAATTAGTGCATTGGCAATTTTAAATGTAGATGCAGGAATATAAGCTGTTTTTGCTCGGTCTAAATGCGTGCCATATTTTTTAATATTTTGACCATCATATGTGACAAACACAGCATCAGCTGAGATTTCATTAAAAAGCGCTTGAACATTCTGATCGATGATTGAGTTATTCACTTGTGGAATTGTACTTGTTTTTGCTCGACTCATACTATGCTCAGCACAAGCCCCAATACTTATGCTTAAGCAAACTAAACTCAATATTTTTAATAATTTCATGATATACAACTTTAAAATTTGGTAGTGTTTCAAAAAGTATGCTGAAGAAAAAGCCGATTGGATTTTGATAAAATAGAGAAATGCAAATAACTCTAGCAATCAAATGTCCAACCTGCCTCAGTGATAGTATAAAGAAAAATGGTATCAAAGTAGATGGGAAACAAAACTATCAGTGCAAAGACTGTAAACGTCAGTTTATTGGTGATCATGCACTGAGCTATCTAGGATGTAAGTCAGGTATTACTCGTAAAATATTACAGTTGATGGTCAGAGGCAGCGGTATACGAGATATTGCTGAAGTTGAGCGCATCAGTATCGGTAAAGTTTTACGTACTTTAACTGAATCAACCTATGAAATTCAGCCTCAGCAAAGTCATTATGAATCTCTCGAAGTAGATGAGTTCTGGAATTTTGTTGGAAATAAAAAGAATAAACAATGGCTTATTTTTGTTCAAAAGTCATATTTTACCTCGGAGAAACCGGACATTTTTATTGGTGAGAATATAGACACTTTAAATGGGTTCTAACACTCTCTGTTTCGTATAACAGCCATTATGTTAAATGAATGATAATTGACATTTTGTTCATTAATACTGATATGCAACGAATTTTATTATATGTCACCCCTCAATTACAAATATAAATGACTGCTCGTCTAATCATCTCCATTACACAATTAAATGTTAAAATGCATAGCTACTTCATCTAAGATAAAATATATGTATCCAAATCTACAGCACAGCTTCGAAAACAGCGTCATTCTCGTTGTAGAAGATGATTATGATATTGGTGACATTCTTGAAAAATACATAAAAAATGAAAACATGCAGGTCATCCGTGCATTGGATGGACAACAAGCTTTAGAGTGCCTAAAAGCCAACTCTATCGACCTGATTCTCCTTGATATTAAATTACCCAAACTAAATGGCTGGGAAATTCTACAAATCATCCGTCAAACAAGTCATTTACCTGTCATTATGCTGACTGCCTTAGATGATCAAGTGAATAAGATCATGGGGCTAAAAATGGGTGCTGATGACTTTATTATTAAGCCATTTAACCCAAACGAAGTGATTGCACGAATACAAGCCGTACTTAGACGAAGTACAAGCCAAAATATGGAAATAACTAATATTATTCGTTATAGAAATATTGAAATTAATCCAGATCATCATCAAGTTTACATTTCAAATGGTCAAAGAAATCAGTTGCTCAACCTTACGTTAACTGAGTATAAGATACTGTTTTTGATGGCAAAAACACCGAATAAAGTCTTTACACGTAATGAATTGATCCAAAACTGTATGCCTGAAAGTGATGCTTTAGATCGCACTGTAGATAGCCATATCAGCAAATTACGCAAAAAACTTGAAGAAAATGATGTAAATGGCTTATTAATCAATGTCCGTGGCGTGGGGTATCGCTTAGATCAAAATCATGAAATTTAACTTTTTTAAAAATTCTGTTGGAATTAACTTCCAGTTTATTATCATGATGAGCCTATTCAATTTAGGCATTACGCTGTTATCTTTCATGATTGGCTATTTTGTTTATAGCTGGGCGATAAAAATAGGTTTTCTAAATACACAAGTTATTAATTCAAATGAATTTTCAGTTACCTCCGTTGACTTTATCTGGCTGTTTTTAGTGCTATTAACAGGCTTTTTTCTTTCTACTATCCTCGCCTTTAAATATGGAAAACGCTATACACAGCCAATTAGTGATTTAGCAGATGTTATTCAACAAATTCAACAAGGCAATTTAGCACTCAGAATTAAACAGCCACATCATGATATTCCACATGAAATCAAGTCTCTTATTGAGAACTTCAATGAAATGGCAAACCAACTTGAAGTATCAGTTAAGAATTCAACTGTTTGGAATGCTGCAATTGCACATGAATTACGAACACCTGTGACAATATTACAAGGTCGCTTGCAAGGTATTGTCGATGGTATATTTATTGCCGATAAAGCTTTACACCTAAGCTTATTGAACCAAGTCGAAGGCTTATCTTACCTTGTGGAAGATTTACGGACACTGACACTTATTGAAAATAAACAATTACGATTAGAACTAGAAAAGACCAATTTAAAAAATAGTATTGAAAAATGTCTGCAGATGTTTAATGAACGGTTTCATGTTAAAGGTTTAACTATTGTTTTAAATTTGACGGATAAATTGGTTTGCGTTGATATAAGAAGGATGGAACAGGTCTTTATTGCATTGTTCTCTAACTTTCTAAGATATTCGAATGCTGGAAAAATAAATATTACATCTGTAACCACAGCAGAACATTGGGTATTGACGTTTGAAGATGAAGGTCCTGGTATTGATGAATCGCATCTTAAACACCTGTTCAAACCCTTCTATCGACTGGAAGACTCTAGATCATGTCTAGATGGCGGTACTGGATTAGGCTTGGCAGTGATTGATGCAATTATTGAAGCACACCAAGGTCATATTTATTATTCTAAATCCAAAAACTTAGGTGGCAGCTGTTTTACTATTCAACTAAATCGTAAGACATCAACTCATTTATAATGTGTTAAGTTCAGATTAATACGGCTTAATTTAAACCATAAATTTAAGATAAATTGATGTCTGAACTTAACCATTCTGTTTGATGATCCTCAAATAAATTTCATCACAATGAATTCTCATCTCGATATTTAGCTAGCATAAAAAATACCACAATGGAGAGTATCCCGATGATAATCCCTGCTGTTAATAATAAATTAACATGAGCTGAACTGAAGGCAATTTTACCTGCGTTAATCAATGCTGTACCTTGTTCAACGGGTAACTGGCTCGCCACTAAATAGGTATCACCAATCGAAAGTCTGGCTTTTTCTGCTAAAACAGCAGTTAAATCTGACGGCACTTGAAGATGACTGCCAAATATATAGGCCATGAAAACACCAAATAAAGTAATACCTAGTCCTGTACCCAGTTCATAACCTGTACTTTCAAGTGAACCTGCCGCACCGCCCTTTTCTGCAGGTACTGAGCCCATGATCGCAATGGATGAAGCTGTTAAACCAATACTCAGTGTTAATCCAATCGAAGCTAAAATAAAGGGAACGATGATTCCCGGATGATGAAAATCTGAATAACTCAAACTGACCAACGCAATTGCTGCCAATATTAATGACATGGTCGCAACCAGACGGAGTCCAAATTTATTGGATAAAAAACCAGCAATAGGCCCGCCAATAGCGGCCGCAACCATAATCGGAACCATAAAAAGACCGGCTTGCAGCGGTGTTAAACGAATGACATATTGCAGCTCCATTGCCAAAGTTAACTCAACCCCTGCCAAAGCGCCTGCAGCAACCATTGCCATAATAATGCCGGCTAAAATAGCAGGACGTGAAAATAGCGAAAGATCTAGCATCGGCTGAGGAGAATTCAGCTGTTTGCGTACAAATATGGTTAATAAGCCGATAGATAAAACGACCAAAGGCAAGACAATCAACAACGACTGTTTACCGCCTAAGCCTGCTTTTAGTGCATATACAAACGAAATCAAACCGACAATCAGCAATAGCGCTTGACCAAATGCCCAATGTCCAGGGGTTATAGCTTCTTTTCGGGACAATAAGAAATAGCACATTGGTGCGACAACCAGCATGATTGGGACGTTAATCAGGAAAACTGAACCCCACCAGAAATATTCTAACAATCCCCCACCAATGAGCGGTCCAATGGCGGCACCGGCTGATCCGATTGTGCCCCAAATACCCAGCGCAATGGCACGTTCGCGACTGTCTTCGAAGGTTCTGCGAATAATACCCAATACACAGGGCATAATCATGGCACCGCCTAATGCTAATAAAGCACGTGCGGCAATCAGCATAGAAGCCGTTTGGGAAAATGCCGCAAGGACTGAGGCAATTCCAAATATAACCAAGCCAATCAGCAGAATCTTACGATTGCCGACACGATCAGCCAAAGTTCCCATCGGAACTAAAAGTCCAGCCATAAGTAATGGATAAATATCAATAATCCATAAGACTTGGTTACTTGTGGCACTCAGCGATTGGGTTAATGAGGGAACCGCAACATGCAGTACAGTCATATCAATCACAATCGGCAGAAATGCAAGCACGACAGCGAGCAATATCCACCAGCGTTTCGGATCAAGATTGGTAGCTTTCATGATTAAACCTATATTGATGGTTTATTAAATCAATTCTGAAATAAAGATGTAAATGAAAGATTTGTTGTGGGCTAAACTCGTTAACCCACAGCTTTTATTCTCAGTTTTGATGCTTAATGTGCCGCTTTACGTTTCGAGAATTTCTCAACCATGCTCATGACGACAATAAAGAAAATCGGTACAAAAATAACAGCTAGAATTGTTGCGCTGATCATGCCGCCAAAGACGCCTGTACCAATCGCTTTTTGAGTTTCAGAACTAGCGCCACTGGCAATGACTAAAGGAATAACGCCACAGGTAAATGCCAAAGATGTCATTAGGATTGGACGTAAGCGCAATTTAGCGGCTGCAACGGTTGCCTCCACTAAACCCATTCCTTCTTCTCTTAGTGCTTTTGCAAACTCAACAATCAAAATAGCATTCTTTGCAGATAGACCAATAATCGTGATCATGCCGACCTTAAAGAAAATATCATTTGGCATACCACGTAACATTACTGCTAAAAAGGCGCCAATCAACCCTAGAGGGACAACTAGCATCACAGAGAATGGAATTGACCAGCTTTCATAAAGCGCTGCCAAGACAAGGAAAACGACTAACATCGACAACAGTAATAAAAACAAGGTTTGTGATTCCGACTGTTTTTCTTCTAGAGAAATCCCAGTCCACTCATAACCCACACCTTTCGGAAGTTGTTCAATCAAATTTTCCATCTCAGTCATGGCTTGTCCTGAAGATATACCTGCTGCTGGACTGCCAGAAATACTCAATGATGGACGACCGTTGTAACGATTGTATTGTTGTGGGGAATGTTGCCAAATTGGAGTAATTATTTCAGACATTGAAACCAATTTACCGCTTTGACTGTTCACCTTAATCTGAAGAATATCTTCAATACTCATGCGTGATTTGGCATCAAGTTGCACAATGACTTGCTGCATACGGTCATGATTTGGAAAATCATTGATATACATCGAACCCATTGAGGTTGAAATAATATCGGTCACATCACTGAAATTAACACCTAATGCCTGCAATTTATCTCTATCAATTTTAAGCTGTACAGAACTGCCATCTGGCAAACCTTCAGGATAGACCTCCGCCACGATTTTACTTTGTGCTGCTAATGCTAAAAGCTGATCTTGTGCTTCTCTTAAAGCAGGCATGCCAATATTGCCACGATCTAATAATCTCAGTGAAAAACCAGATGAGTTACCCAATTCATCAATTGCTGGTGGTAACACAGACATGGTTTGACCTTCTGAACTTTCAGCCATCGCTATATTGGCATTATTCACGACTTCTTGTGCCGTAATAGTACGCTCTTCGAATGGCAATAGATTGGTAAAATACATCGCTGTATTCTGACCAGATCCACTAAAACCAAAACCTAAGACCGCCATATTGTCTTTAATCCCCGTTTCTTGGTCTAAATAATTTTGAAACTCAGCAACGACTTTACGGGTACGTTCTTGAGTTGCATCCGCAGGAAGTTGAATCGAAGTCATAAACCACCCCTGATCTTCTTCTGGCATAAACGCAGTCGGAACGTGTTTAAAACTAAAAATCAGCACAATGACAATGCCTAAGAAACATAACATTGCGAGGGTTTTATGTTTAATTACTTTAAATAAACTGCGTTCATAGCGATTGTTCAGCTTCTCAAAACTGCGATCAAACGATGCAAAAACACCCTTTTTCTGATGGTCTTGATCAATCGGTTTTAACATCGTTGCACATAACGCAGGGGTTAATGTCAGTGCAAGGAAAGCTGAGAATAAAATTGAAACCGACATGGTAATGGTGAACTGACGATAGATAATCCCCACTGAGCCTGACGCCAATGCCATCGGCAAGAATACAGCGGCTAACACTAAGGTGATGCCAATAATCGGATTGGTAATTTCCTTCATGGCTTTAGATGTGGCTTCAACTGGAGATAAGCCTTCTGTCGCCATAATGCGTTCAACATTCTCAATGACCACAATCGCATCATCGACAATAATCCCGATCGCAAGCACCATACCGAACATGGTCAGCACATTAATCGAAAAACCAGCAAGCAGCATGACTGAGAATGTGCCAAGCAATGCAATCGGTGCAACAATCGCCGGAATTAAGGTGTATCGAACATTGTGTAAAAAGATAAACATGACAATAAAAACTAATGCCATAGCTTCAAGCAATGTCATGATTACTTTTTCAATCGAGATTTTTACAAAAGGTGCAGTGTCGTAAGGTATAGAGAATTTCATACCATCAGGCAGTGCTGAACCTAACTGTTCAATTTTCGCTTTAACACCTTCTGCAGTCTTGACAGCGTTGGCACCAGGACTCATTTGTATCGCCACAGCTGTAGAGGCTTTGCCATTTTCTAAAATCGCAAAGTTATACATCTGTGCCCCGATTTCGACACGAGCGACATCCGACAGTCGAACATTGGCGCCATTTTGTTGAGCACGTAAACTAATTTTCTTGAATTGCTCTACAGTTTCTAATTGACCTTGAGCAGTTAAAGGAATAGTAATTTGTTGCCCCGTCAAAGCAGGAACATCACCAATACGACCTGGTGATATCGGCAAGTTTTGGTTTTGGATGGCTGTATTCACATCTTGAATACTCAATCCATAAGAAACCAAACGATCTGGATCGACCCAAATCCGCATGGCTTTTTCAGCACCAAAATTTTGGACTTTACCAACACCGTCAACCCGCTTTAATTCTTCAATCACATAGCGAGTCATATAGTCACTGACATCAATTTCACTATATTTGCCATTCGGTGAACTTAAGCCCACCATCATTAAAAAACCAGACGACGCAGCATCGACCATCAGCCCTTGTTGTCGCACTGTTTGAGGTAAGCGTGACTCAATGGCTTTAATTTTGTTTTGCACATCAATTTGTGCAAGTTCTACATCTGTACCTGGTTTAAATGTTGCGGTGATTGTTGCTGTTCCAGAACTATCTGAACTTGAACTGTAATAAAGTAAGTTTTTGACACCTGACATTTCCCGCTCAATCAAGGTCACAACACTATCATTCAATGTTTTTGGCGTAGCACCTGGATAGATTGCCGTAATACTAATCTGTGGTGGCGCAACACTTGGGAATCGTGCAATAGGTAACTTGGGGATGCTTAGTACACCCAACAGAATAATAAATAAAGCAATCACCCATGCAAAAATAGGACGCCTAATGAAAAATTGGGACATTATTGCTGTCCTCCATTTTCCTTAATATTTGTAGGTTGCCACTGCTTAATTTTTAATTTTTGCTCAGGCTGTATACGATCAGCCCCTTCAACAATGACTTTCTCACCTGCTTGTAACCCTTGTTTGATCACATAGTTATTTTGATAACGTTGACCAAGCTGAACAGGCTTGCTTTGCGCTAAACCTTTTTGATTAACAATCGTAACATTGGCTTTACCACTAATATCATGTTGAATCGCTTGTTCTGGAACTAGGAGCGCATTTTCAACTTGAGCTCGGCTCATATTGACTCGAACATACATGCCTGGCAAAAGTTTTTGATTTTCATTATTGGCTAAAATACGGATTGTGACATCACCCGTATCAGGATCAACTTTAGTATCCGAAAATAGGATTTCACCTGTAACGTTATAAGGTTTACCCTGACTATTTAGGATTTCAACCGTATGTTTGGTATTTGACACGTCACCTTGCTGTAAAGCTTCCTGTAGTTTTTCATAATCACTAATTGATTGCTTTACATCAACATAGACTTTATTAATCTGTTGTATTACGGCCATTGCATTAGTATCACCTTGACCAACTAATGCACCCTCAGTCACTAAGATTTCACCAATCGTTCCCGAGATAGGGGCTGTAACAGTCGCATATTTAAGATTAAGTTGTTGTCTGCTTAACATGGCTTGCATTTGCGCCACATCGGCTTTTGCTTTTTGATAATCTGCTTCGGTATTGTTGTATTCCTGCTGACTAACCGCATTTACTTTTACTAATTCAGTGTAGCGTTTTAACAGCACCTGCAAACGTGTCACCTCAGCTTGTGCACGGTTTAAAGTGGCTTGATTGCTTTTTACATCTGCCTGAAATATTTCAGAATTCAATTTAAAAAGCGGTTGACCTGCTTGCACATAAGAGCCTTGCTTAAAAAGTACTTTATCAACAATTCCACCTACTTGCGGGCGAATTTCAGCAATACGGTAAGCGACAACACGGCCTGGAAGATTTTCAATTAAATTCATGGAATGCGGTAATACCGTGATGGTACTGACAACCGCTGGTGGCATTTCTGTTGGGGACTGTTCAGCATCTTTGGCTTGTGTACAGCCGATTAAAAGTACAGTTGTAATAAGTATTGAACCTATTAAATGATAATGTGTTGACATGCTTTTTCAGAGGGGGGGGTTTTAGATACTACTATTTTGAAATAGCAGTGTTTATGAATTGCTGATGTTGTGTGGAGATTGTGTGGAGATTGTGTGGAGATTGTGTGGAGAGATTAAAAGATTTATTTTTTAATGACACGCTTAAACAGCGTGGCTTGTAAATTAGTATAAATAATTTTGTTGTTCTACAATTTTGATCGTATCTTAGTTTTTTCTCATAGTTCATGAACTTTAAAATTCTAAACCAAGACTAATATTTATATAAGCAATTGAAAATACAATACATAGTTTCTTTATACACTTATGAAGTGAACTTTAGGTGAACATAAGTTAAATAGAAATTTTTAATTAGTTCAGCACAAACGTACAATCTTTAAGGCCTATAACTCGATACCGTTCTCTCTTTGATGTTTATTGCTATCTAATTGAGTGAACTCTGTGGAAATATTTCTTTATACATTAAGCGTTATGTATAGCCCAGGCCCTGTAAATTTTATGGGGCTAAATTCTGGCCTTACAGGTCAATTAAAAAAGACTATAGGATTTTACCTAGGCATTGGTTTCGCCATGTTGATCTTATTCGTATTGTTTGGCTATATAGGTGAAGCTGTTATTCCACATGGATTGATTCATTATATTGCTTTAGCGGGTGCAATTTATACATTCTACTTGGCTATAAAAATGATTAGGGCGAATGTAGAAACAACTCAACAGCAAGAAAGCCATCTAACATTCTTAAATGGCTTATTTATTCAGTTATTAAATCCAAAAGCCATTCTCGTCATTCTACCTGTTACGACAATTATGTACCCTGCAGCCAAAATCACAGGAATCATGATCTTGATAGTTTCTTTACTGATTTCACTTGGTGCTGTTGGCGCACCATTCACCTATGCTCTGGTTGGAAAAGTATTAGGCAACAAAATTGCTAATCCTATCTGGTTTAATCGGCTAAATAAGCTGATGGGTATACTCTTGATTTTATCAGGGCTTTTTATGTTCAAAGATTTTCTTAATGGAATAAATCTGCTGTAGGACAAATTAGCCGTTCAAATCGAACGGCTATCTTTTAATATTTATCATTTTCCATTGAGTGGGAGTTAAACCAAATGTTTTTATAAAATGTCTGGTCATATGACTCTGATCAAAAAAGCCTGCATTTAAAGCAGCATTAACAATAGACTCCCCTTGAGCAAGGTAGAACTTAACTGTTTCTAAGCGACGCATGATCATATAACGGTGTGGGCTAGTTCCAAATAATAATCGGAAATCACGAGAAAGGCTCCAGCGGTCACGATCAGCATGTTTCTCTAAATCTGACAAACTTAAGTTTTCATGTGGATACGCCAAAATACACTCACGCGCTCTCTCTGCTGCCTTGTAGTCAAATTTTTTGTTTTGGTTAGATGAAGTATCTGAAATTTCACACAGTGTAGTTGCCAAATCAAATAGAGCATCTTCCTCTTCTAGGGTATCCATATAATTATTTATATTATTTAGAAAGCTATCCATTGCCCTAAACAGGCGAATATCATTACTTAAGCCATGTCTGATAAAAGGCAAAGGTTTACCCTTTAAAATGGTTTGGATCATCGCTGGTTCGATGTAAATCATTCTATAGCGATAGCCATCTAATGTTCCTGATTCACCATCATGCTTTTCATCCGGGTGTAGAACCATAGTCATGCCTGGCAAGCTATGTTGCAATGTACCTTTGTAATGAAAGTTTTGAACTCCGGAAAGAGTCCTGCCAATAGCATAAGTATCATGTCGGTGAGGTTTATAAGCATAATTGGAAAGAAATGCTTCAATTCTTTCTAATTTATGATTTTGAGTGGGGGATCTCACAATCCAATTATTTCCACTGGAGAAATCAGGCATAATTGATGGCCAATTTTTCGTAGATTCTATTGTAGATTATTTTTCACTTTTCCTAAAATTAACATAATACACGTTATACGTAATGCTTGATATTTCTCTTTAAATATCATTATATTAAAGCAAGCCGTTCTGAAATATAGGGCACCAGCAGAGCGGCTTTTTATTGATTATTCATGTTCCACGCTTAAAATTCGAACAGTGTTTCATGATTTTTATAAGTTAAACTAAATTTAGTTGCTAATCCCAATAAGCTATTCACTAACTTGTAAATATCGGTATACCGCCTGACGACTAATCCCAAAAGCTTTCCCTAATGCCATTTTCGATGGATACTTCCCCTCCTTCCATGCTTGTCGTAAAGCTTCAGCTTGGTCAGGCTTTAGTTTATGCACCCGACCTTTGTACTTCCCCTGAGCAGAGGCGAGTTTTATTCCTTCCTTTTGCCGCTCTAAAATGATCTCACGTTCGAACTGTGCAAAAGCACCCATCATTTGAAGCATCAAATTATCCATCGGGGTGGATTCGGCTGTAAAAGTAATATTTTCTTTTACAAACTGGATGGCGATCCCTCGTTTGACCAGTTTATCTACTTCAGTGACCAAATCTTTTAGGCTTCGCGCAAAACGATCCATTGAATGTACAATCACCCTGTCCCCTTCCCGGACATAGTTCAACATTTCCTGAAATTTAGGTCGGTCAGTATTTTTACCTGAAGCACGGTCAACAAAAATCCGGTCGACCTCAATTCCTTCAAGTTGACGTCCAGTGTTTTGCTCGACAGAACTTACCCGGACATACCCTACTTTTTGGGGCACTGTTGCAAATAGGCTGACATGATAAGCTAAATATCTTATTTATTTCGAGATACAGCAGATGAATCCCTTCCATGGTCGGCACTTTCAAGGTGAAATCATTCTTTGGGCTGTTCGTTGGTATTGTAAATATGGCATCAGCTATCGTGAACTTCAAGAAATGCTCGCTGAACGGGGTGTGAATGTTGACCACACCACAATTTATCGTTGGGTTCAGCGTTATGCTCCAGAAATGGAAAAACGCTTACGCTGGTATTGGCGTAATCCTACAGATTTACATTCATGGCATATGGATGAGACTTATATCAAAGTGAAGGGGCGATGGACTTACCTGTATCGTGCAGTTGATCAACGTGGTCATACGATTGACTTTTACCTTTCCGCTAGACGGAACAGTAAATCAGCCTATTGTTTTTTAGGAAAAATCTTCAATACGGTGAAAAAATGGCAAATTCCACGGGTCATCAATACAGATAAAGCAGCGACCTATGGCCATGCTTTATCACGGTTAAAGCGAGAAGGAAAATGTCCAGTAGATATTGAGCACAGGCAGATTAAGTATAAAAATAATGTCATTGAATGTGATCATGGTAAGTTAAAGCGGATCATCAGGGCCACATTAGGATTCAAATCTATGAAGACGGCTTATGCCACAATTAAAGGTATTGAAGTCATGCGTGCACTACGTAAAGGACAAGCATCGTCATTTTATTATGGTCAGCCTCAAGGTGAAGTGTGTCTAATCAACAGGGTTTTCGGTCTCTAAGCACTTTTAAAAAGGAACTTCATCGACTCAAATCTCTATTTGCAACAGTGCCCAGAAAACTGAAGGAACCTCCATTGAATCGAACTAATATTTTTTTTGGTGAATCGCATTCTGACTGGTTGCCTGTCAGAGGCGGAGAATCTGGTGATTTTGTTTTTCGACGTGGTGACGGGCATGCCTTCGCGAAAATCGCACCTGCTTCCCGCCGCGGTGAGCTCGCTGGAGAGCGTGACCGCCTCATTTGGCTCAAAGGTCGAGGTGTGGCTTGCCCCGAGGTCATCAACTGGCAGGAGGAACAGGAGGGTGCATGCTTGGTGATAACGGCAATTCCGGGAGTACCGGCGGCTGATCTGTCTGGAGCGGATTTGCTCAAAGCGTGGCCGTCAATGGGGCAGCAACTTGGCGCTGTTCACAGCCTATCGGTTGATCAATGTCCGTTTGAGCGCAGGCTGTCGCGAATGTTCGGACGCGCCGTTGATGTGGTGTCCCGCAATGCCGTCAATCCCGACTTCTTACCGGACGAGGACAAGAGTACGCCGCAGCTCGATCTTTTGGCTCGTGTCGAACGAGAGCTACCGGTGCGGCTCGACCAAGAGCGCACCGATATGGTTGTTTGCCATGGTGATCCCTGCATGCCGAACTTCATGGTGGACCCTAAAACTCTTCAATGCACGGGTCTGATCGACCTTGGGCGGCTCGGAACAGCAGATCGCTATGCCGATTTGGCACTCATGATTGCTAACGCCGAAGAGAACTGGGCAGCGCCAGATGAAGCAGAGCGCGCCTTCGCTGTCCTATTCAATGTATTGGGGATCGAAGCCCCCGACCGCGAACGCCTTGCCTTCTATCTGCGATTGGACCCTCTGACTTGGGGTTGATGTTCATGCCGCCTGTTTTTCCTGCTCATTGGCACGTTTCGCAACCTGTTCTCATTGCGGACACCTTTTCCAGCCTCGTTTGGAAAGTTTCATTGCCAGACGGGACTCCTGCAATCGTCAAGGGATTGAAACCTATAGAAGACATTGCTGATGAACTGCGCGGGGCCGACTATCTGGTATGGCGCAATGGGAGGGGAGCAGTCCGGTTGCTCGGTCGTGAGAACAATCTGATGTTGCTCGAATATGCCGGGGAGCGAATGCTCTCTCACATCGTTGCCGAGCACGGCGACTACCAGGCGACCGAAATTGCAGCGGAACTAATGGCGAAGCTGTATGCCGCATCTGAGGAACCCCTGCCTTCTGCCCTTCTCCCGATCCGGGATCGCTTTGCAGCTTTGTTTCAGCGGGCGCGCGATGATCAAAACGCAGGTTGTCAAACTGACTACGTCCACGCGGCGATTATAGCCGATCAAATGATGAGCAATGCCTCGGAACTGCGTGGGCTACATGGCGATCTGCATCATGAAAACATCATGTTCTCCAGTCGCGGCTGGCTGGTGATAGATCCCGTCGGTCTGGTCGGTGAAGTGGGCTTTGGCGCCGCCAATATGTTCTACGATCCGGCTGACAGAGACGACCTTTGTCTCGATCCTAGACGCATTGCACAGATGGCGGACGCATTCTCTCGTGCGCTGGACGTCGATCCGCGTCGCCTGCTCGACCAGGCGTACGCTTATGGGTGCCTTTCCGCAGCTTGGAACGCGGATGGAGAAGAGGAGCAACGCGATCTAGCTATCGCGGCCGCGATCAAGCAGGTGCGACAGACGTCATACTAGATATCAAGCGACTTCTCCTATCCCCTGGGAACACATCAATCTCACCGGAGAATATCGCTGGCCAAAGCCTTAGCGTAGGATTCCGCCCCTTCCCGCAAACGACCCCCACCATACCAACAGCCCAAAACGCGATTTTTCTTTCCATGGTCATGCACTCCCACTTCATCGGAAAAAGGGCGGCCAGTTGGCCGCCCGTTGATCACATCGAGGCACCGTGCCCTTTCGACGCGGTGCGCGCCGGGGCGACGTTCGCCGCCTGCGCGTTGGTGGCCACGCCCCTGCCGTTGGCGTAAGCCACCGTGTAGGTGCGCCCGTCTACGATTTTCTCGCCCTTGGCTTCCAGCTCGGCGAAGGCCGAGCGCGGGTGTTCGACCACGCCCTTGCCGGAAAGCTGGTAGACCGCCTTGCTGTCACTGAACAGCACCTGCCCGGTGAAAGACGCATCTTTGCCGCTGCTGGCCTTGGTGGCCTCGCCGAGCTGGTAGATGCCCTTGGACAGACCGCTTTCCGGCAGCACTTTGAGCGTCGTCCACTCGCCTTTGATGACCTGATCTATCTGGCGGCTGCCGTTGAGCACGCACACCTTGCGCGAACCCTCGGGCATCATCTTGACCCCCGGCGCAGGGGTCGGGTTTTTCCAGCTCGGGGCTTGGTTATTCGCCATTACGTTGTTCTCCTTACGTCAGAAAAGAATACGGCCGCGAACGGCCGCGCCCTCAGTTGCAGCCTTTGCCGGACTGACCGGCCATCGGGTGCCCTTCCCACGTCGGCAGGATGATGTCCTTGGTCACCATGATGTTGAACTCGTAACCCGGACGGATTTCGAGCGTCGGCTGAATATTCATGTTGCGCTGTGCCATCTGCATACCGATCTGGCCCATCTGCTGGCCCAGCGAACCGGCGATGATTTGCGAACTGCTGTAGTTCTCGCCGTTGCTGGCTTGCGGCTGCGAGAGCTGGATACCGGCCGAGAAGACCGACAACAGCAAACCACTGCCGAAGATGCGGGCATAGTGGTTGTTCACCTTGTCGTTGAAACCAGCATAGCCACCCATGTCGGTGCCCGGCATGTTGTCAATCGAGATTGACGGGCACTGTTGCAAATAGGCTGACATGATAAGCTAAATATCTTATTTATTTCGAGATACAGCAGATGAATCCCTTCCATGGTCGGCACTTTCAAGGTGAAATCATTCTTTGGGCTGTTCGTTGGTATTGTAAATATGGCATCAGCTATCGTGAACTTCAAGAAATGCTCGCTGAACGGGGTGTGAATGTTGACCACACCACAATTTATCGTTGGGTTCAGCGTTATGCTCCAGAAATGGAAAAACGCTTACGCTGGTATTGGCGTAATCCTACAGATTTACATTCATGGCATATGGATGAGACTTATATCAAAGTGAAGGGGCGATGGACTTACCTGTATCGTGCAGTTGATCAACGTGGTCATACGATTGACTTTTACCTTTCCGCTAGACGGAACAGTAAATCAGCCTATTGTTTTTTAGGAAAAATCTTCAATACGGTGAAAAAATGGCAAATTCCACGGGTCATCAATACAGATAAAGCAGCGACCTATGGCCATGCTTTATCACGGTTAAAGCGAGAAGGAAAATGTCCAGTAGATATTGAGCACAGGCAGATTAAGTATAAAAATAATGTCATTGAATGTGATCATGGTAAGTTAAAGCGGATCATCAGGGCCACATTAGGATTCAAATCTATGAAGACGGCTTATGCCACAATTAAAGGTATTGAAGTCATGCGTGCACTACGTAAAGGACAAGCATCGTCATTTTATTATGGTCAGCCTCAAGGTGAAGTGTGTCTAATCAACAGGGTTTTCGGTCTCTAAGCACTTTTAAAAAGGAACTTCATCGACTCAAATCTCTATTTGCAACAGTGCCCTCAAATCTCTATTTGCAACAGTGCCCGCTATTCCACGATAAACGATTGCGAGCATCAGGATATTAATATTTCGTTTTCCCCATTTCCAATTGGTTCTATCTAAAGTCAGTTGCACTTGGTCGAATGAAAACATATTGAAAATCAACTGAGAAATTTGACGATAATCAAAATACTGACCTGCAAAGAAGCGCTGCATACGTCGATAAAATGATTGTGGTAAACACTTGATGGGCAAGGCTTTAGATGCAGAAGAAAGATTACATGTTTGCTTTAAAATAATCACAAGCATGATGAGCGCAAAGCACTTTAAATGTGACTTGTTCCATTTTAGAGATTTGTTTAAGATAAGATATAACTCATTGAGATGTGTCATAGTATTCGTCGTTAGAAAACAATTATTGTGACATTATTTCAATGAGTTATCTATTTTTGTCGTGTACAGAGATTATTATAGAAGCCCCCATGAATAAATCGCTCATCATTTTCGGCATCGTCAACATAACCTCGGACAGTTTCTCCGATGGAGGCCGGTATCTGGCGCCAGACGCAGCCATTGCGCAGGCGCGTAAGCTGATGGCCGAGGGGGCAGATGTGATCGACCTCGGTCCGGCATCCAGCAATCCCGACGCCGCGCCTGTTTCGTCCGACACAGAAATCGCGCGTATCGCGCCGGTGCTGGACGCGCTCAAGGCAGATGGCATTCCCGTCTCGCTCGACAGTTATCAACCCGCGACGCAAGCCTATGCCTTGTCGCGTGGTGTGGCCTATCTCAATGATATTCGCGGTTTTCCAGACGCTGCGTTCTATCCGCAATTGGCGAAATCATCTGCCAAACTCGTCGTTATGCATTCGGTGCAAGACGGGCAGGCAGATCGGCGCGAGGCACCCGCTGGCGACATCATGGATCACATTGCGGCGTTCTTTGACGCGCGCATCGCGGCGCTGACGGGTGCCGGTATCAAACGCAACCGCCTTGTCCTTGATCCCGGCATGGGGTTTTTTCTGGGGGCTGCTCCCGAAACCTCGCTCTCGGTGCTGGCGCGGTTCGATGAATTGCGGCTGCGCTTCGATTTGCCGGTGCTTCTGTCTGTTTCGCGCAAATCCTTTCTGCGCGCGCTCACAGGCCGTGGTCCGGGGGATGTCGGGGCCGCGACACTCGCTGCAGAGCTTGCCGCCGCCGCAGGTGGAGCTGACTTCATCCGCACACACGAGCCGCGCCCCTTGCGCGACGGGCTGGCGGTATTGGCGGCGCTGAAAGAAACCGCAAGAATTCGTTAACTGCACATTCGGGATATTTCTCTATATTCGCGGTTCAGCAGGCATGTCCCCTTTGAGGGCGACCCGACGACAGGATAATCGACCTTATGGTGCGCAAATATTTCGGCACAGACGGTATTCGTGGCAAAGCCAACGAAGGCGCGATGACGGCGGAAACCGCCTTGCGCGTCGGCATGGCGGCTGGCCGTGTCTTTCGTCGCGGTGACCACCGCCATCGTGTCGTGATCGGCAAGGATACGCGCCTGTCGGGCTATATGCTTGAACCCGCGCTCACAGCCGGTTTCACCTCGATGGGCATGGACGTATTCCTTTTTGGCCCGCTGCCGACAACGTATAGGAAGAATAAACGCCCTTTTCACCCAAGTCCAACAGCTTTGGACCGCAGTTGACTCTTTCGACACCCCTGCGATGCAACCCAATCCGGCTGACGGGGAGCCAGCAACGCTGAAAATTTACCCTCCTCTTTCCCACTAGCGGCTCCTTTTCCGACAACCAGCACGGCGGATCCCTGCCGCGGCGCTGTGAACGCAGCATTTTGATTGGTATCGTTGGCCTTCTGGCTCGTCAGTCAAACAGACCCAGGAGCAGCTCAGCCGGTGGCGCCCGGCTTTCGGGTAACGCCCTGGTCCCGCTGGTTTCGGCTTTGTGCTTCAGGTGATCAAGGATCTGCTTGATCACTATAGGGTCTTCAATGCAGGCGATGACTTTCATGGCGCCGCCGCAGCCGCTGCAGGTCTCGATGTCGATATTGAAAACACGCTTGAGCCGTTGCGCCCATGTCATCGACGCTCGCCGTTGTGCTGGTGTTGCCGGTTCATCAGCCACCCTGACCTTGTTGCCCCTGCCCCGTTTTGCCGGCGTGACCAACGCCCGGTGCCGACTGTTGGGTGCGAACACCCCGTGGAAGCGGGTTAGGTTGACTCTGGGCTTCGGTACCAGGGCGGCCAGCCTTGCAATGAAATCCAATGGTTCGAAAATGACGTGCGTGGTGCCGTCCCGGTACGGCGTCTTGAGCTGGTAGCGCACGTTGCCGCCTCGTGTTAACGACAGCCGCTTCTCGGATACCGCCGGGCGGCTGATGTACCGGCACAGCCGTTCGAGCTTCTTGCGTTCATCGGCCCTGGCCGCCACGCCGGCGTGCAGGCTGGACCCGGCTACCTTGCCAATCCCGTCACCGAACGGATCACCACTGGTCGGCAGAGTTTGCAAAGTGAACACCTTTCGCCCCGCCTGTGAACCGACAGCGATACGGTAAGTGATCGAGTGCCCCAGCAGGGGTGTCATCGGGTCGTCATCCACCGCATCCGAGGCCAGATAGCTGTTTTCGACATCCCGTTCCAGCAGGCCTTGCCGTTCCAGATAGCGACCCACCCGGTGGGCGATGGTGTGCGTCAGCGGCACTGTTGCAAATAACCACGAATGGTAAGCTGAAGACTGTTTTAGCTAAAGGTGCAGCATATGAATCCTTTCCATGGTCGGCATTTTCAGGGCGAAATCATTCTTTGGGCTGTGCGCTGGTATTGTAAATATGGCATTAGCTATCGTGAACTGCAGGAAATGCTGGCCGAACGGGGTGTGAATGTTGATCACACGACTATTTACCGTTGGGTTCAACGTTATGCTCCTGAAATAGAAAAACGTTTACGCTGGTATTGGCGTAATCCTACAGATCTGAGCTCGTGGCATATTGATGAAACCTATGTAAAAGTGAATGGACGATGGTCTTATCTGTATCGTGCAGTCGATCAACGTGGCGATACCATTGATTTTTATCTTTCTTCTAGACGTAATACCAAATCAGCATATTGTTTTCTTGGAAAAATTTTAAATAATGTGAAGAAGTGGCAAATTCCACAAGTGATCAACACGGATAAAGCACCCACATATGGACGTGCTTTATCACGGTTAAAACGGGAAGGTAAATGTCCACCAGACCTTGAGCACAGGCAGATTAAGTATAAAAATAACGTGATTGAATGTGATCATGGCAAGCTAAAGCGGATCATCAGGGCCACATTAGGATTCAAATCTATGAAGACGGCTTATGCCACAATTAAAGGTATTGAAGTCATGCGTGCACTACGTAAAGGACAAGCATCGTCATTTTATTATGGTCAGCCTCAGGGTGAAGTGTGTCTAATCAACAGGGTTTTCGGTCTCTAAGTACTTTTTAAAGGGAACATCATCGACTCAAATCTCTATTTGCAACAGTGCCAATTATAACGCATTACGTATAAGGTGTATTATGTTAATTTTAGAAAATCTTTCTAATCAGAAATTTAGTTTTCTATTAAGTTCTATAGTGCGGATCTAAGCGTAATACTGTATTCACATCATATTCAGCATCAAAAAAATCACAAATTTTTGATACCTTACCTTTAATTAATAATTTCTTATCTAGATAGATGATCAATTTATTTTTATTTTTATCGAATATTACTCTTCCCCGAGGTACATCGTCATATTCAATTTCCCTTAGCTCAGAAAATTTATTTCGTAATTCATCCCAATAAGATACATGGTTGTAGGCACTATCAATCATACCTAAAGAATCTGAGCTATTAATATCAAACTCATGAGAAATACCAAGAACTTGATTTTTATAAAACCAAAATATACCTATTTTCAATGTTATTCTCCTAAGTTTTCATATATAACTTAAAAAAAATTAAGCAAGTAAACATACTATGATTGAATACTCAGAAAATTTAAATAAATTAAAAAATAACCTTATTACACATAAGGATTATCACCCTCTTTTACAAAAAATCAGCTTACCTTTCATTCCAGATTTTTTAGATAGTTCTTTTGACCAATCCAAAAATAAAGTAGTAATTGTTGGCCAAGAAACTTCTGGATGGGGGAAATTGAAATTAGATAGCTTTATATTAGGAAATTTAAGTACAAATGAATTAATTTCTGAAAGTAAAATTAGATACCGTAATCTTTATGAAAAGCCACCTGTGAGATCACAATTCTTAAAATTCTTAGGTAAAGTCAAAGAAAAAAATAATAACGAGTATATACAATGGTTAAACTTCTACTTCTTTGATTATAATAAAAAATCTTTTAACTTATTGAATTCAAAAAATAAAAGTATAGATTTGTATGAGCATCTTAAAGATATATCAATAGAAAACTTAGTAAATCAACTTGATAGATTAGAACCTAAAAATATTTTTTTCTTAGGTGCATATCATGGAAATTGGGAACAGTTGAAACTCAATTATGTTAATGACGAAGATATTCTTAACTTCAAAGAATCTATAGAAGGATTTAGCGTAAGATTCTGGAATAAAAAGACTTTAGTAATTCGACTCCCTCATCCTGCTTCTCGTGTTCCAAATAAAGGAAAAATTCAACAACAAGCTTTAACTTACTTTGATATTTTTAATAATCAAGCGGAGCAAAATCCTGAAAAATTTAAAGAATTGATAAGAGATAAATTACTTAACTAAAATATATTTAACATAATGGGCGTTATACGAAATGCACAAATTGAAAAATATAAAAATCAAAAACTTATGATATAAATTATTTGCTCGATGATGTTCAAAAGCCGACTTGGAAACAAGTCGGCTTTTTTATGAGCAGTTTTGATAGTTCTTGCCAATAAATTTGACTAAAAATTACGCTTCTCAACTTGAGTTATACAATTTTGTGATACATTATTGTATATACAAATTTGAATGTTTTTTATGGAACAGTATTTTGAATGGGATGAGGCTAAGAATCGAAAGAATCAGAAAAAGCATGATATCTCTTTCGAAACTGCAAGCCTTGTTTTTGAAGATCCATTACGGATCTCAATCCAAGACAGACATACCGATGGTGAAGAACGTTGGCAAACCATTGGACGAGTTAAAGGCGTACTAATGTTATTGGTGGCTCACACCATTTTTGATGAAGATGACTGTGAAATCATACGAATCATTAGTGCAAGGCAAGTGACTAAAGCGGAGCGAAACAAATATGAGCATGGTTAGATACTCACGCAAAGAGCTGAATGAGAAATTTGGTGAGAAGCAAGATGCTGAAATTCAACGCTTGCTTGCTAAAGGCACGGTTCCTGATGATCAGCTAGATCTATCAGATATTCCTGAAATTACCGATTGGAGCAGTGCTGTACGCCAAAATCAATTTTACCGCCCAGTGAAGCAACAAACTTCAATTCGGTTAGATGCTGATGTACTTGCTTGGTTCAAAGCACAAGGCAAAGGTTATCAAACACGAATGAATGAAATTTTACGGGATGCTATGCTGAAAGAATTAAAAAATCATCAATAAAAATGGGAGCTTAAGCTCCCATTTTTGACTTCGCATAACGCCCATTATGTTAATTTTAGTTTTCCTTAATACGACAAAAATATCTACTTCATTTCACGAGAATTTCTTTTGCTAAAAGTTCTTCTTTCGTTACACCGAAATATCTTATTTCTAATTTAGGCCTGCCTAACATCTTTAAAAGATTGTTTTCATCATTTATATTTTTTATAGCTTTGCTTACACAATCAATTACGTCATTAGTTTTAGAAATAGCTTCTTTTTCAGATACTTGATCGCTTACTTTTCGAGATATTAAGTCATCAAAATATATCCTATATTCTTCACAAACTAGATAAAAATAAGGGTCTAATCTATCTAAATCATATTCAGATTCAAAGGGTTTACGATCTAATAAATCTTTTTCAGGATAAATAATCAATTGTCCTGCATCGAACCAAAACTCCACAGAAAAATTATCAAACTCAATTCCATTTAAATCATTACTAAAATTTTGAAAATACTGTAATAAAAGATTTTCTATATCCTCTAAAAACTCTTTATTCTTAATATCAAATATTAAAGATTCATTAGAAATAGCTTTGATACAATCTTCTTGAATATCTAACCCCTTTAAAGTCATTTTTACTCCATTTAAATTTTTAGGTTTTGGTGCATTAAGAATTTTGATTAACTTAACATAATGGCGGTTATACGAAATTCACCGTTTCGAGCCCCAAATATCAAGTTTATTTCTTGCATAAATGTATCCTATAGGATACATTCTACTTATGTACTCAATATATACCACTGAAGTCTTTGATGACTGGTTCACCAAGTTAAAAGACCAGCAGGCAAAAAGACGCATACAAGTCCGAATTGATCGGGTTGAAGATGGAAACTTTGGAGATACTGAGCCGGTCGGTGAAGGTGTTTCTGAATTACGTTTCTTCTTTGGGCCAGGCTATAGGATTTATTACTGCAAGCAAGGGCAAAGGGTTGTTATTCTTTTAGCAGGCGGAGATAAGTCTACGCAAAGTAAAGATATAAAACTTGCCCTGCAATTGGCACAAGATTTAGAGGAGGAGCTATAAATGGCTATTAAACTTCGCAAATGGGACAGTGCTGAGCATCTTAAAACAGAGGATGATATGCAGGCTTACTTACAAGCATGTATTGAAGAATCTAATGGCGATGCCGCATTCATTGCAAAGGCTTTAGGTAACATTGCAAAAGCTAAAGGAATGGCTCAATTATCACGAGATACAGGCTTAGGCCGAGAAAGTCTTTATAAAGCACTTTCTGGTGATGTTAACCCTAGTTTTGATACTGTGATTAAAGTTGTAAAAGCACTGAATTTACGCTTAGCAATTTAAAAAAAGTTATTAAAAAATGGAGCTTTAGGCTCCATTTTTTAATTTCGTATAAGGTGTATTATGTTAATTTTAGAAATTCTTAATTTCCATCTATCCAAACTTGCTTGATCCAATCTGCTAAATCTTCCCACTGCTCATCGCTATATCCATCTGCTGTCCAATATCTAATTTTATGATTAGGAGATAGGCAATAATAACTACCATTATCTTCACAAATAGGTAGCCAATCTTCTGGCAGACCTTGCTCCCTAGCATCATTTAATATCTGAGATAGCCCTCGATAGCATTCTTTCTCATCTGTAAGAGACGCTAATTCAATTGTTCCATAAAAGATATTGCTAATCTCTTTCAAAACTTTTTTATAATCTTTTGGAAAAATAAAACCTATTTTTCGTTCATAAGCAGATATGAAAATATCATCAGGTAGTTCTATGTTTAGACGACTATTCCCAGATAGTTCTTTTAATTCTTGAATAATGTTATCAAGCTTATTTTGCATATACATTCTGCTCTATCGCATTAAAGTTCTTACTACAATTTAACATAATGGCTGTTATGCGAAACGAGATTGTAACTCCAAAATAGAAATGTCCGGTTTCTCCAAAGTAAAAATGTCCGCTTTTAGAATATGCACTTTTGCAATTTCGTTAGCGGACGGTTTGATATGTTGGTGTCTATGTCGGATAAAGAACTTAAACGATTGTCGGTCTTGCAAGAAATCTGTGATCAACGCATAACTCAATCCCAGGCTGCTCAGCTACTTCATATTTCAGAACGTCAGATCAGACGCTTACTGCAGAAATACAAAGCTCAAGGTCCCGCTGCATTAGCCCATGCCGGTCGTGGCCAAATCAGCAATTCCAAACTTCCTGAAGAACTCAGACTCAAGTGCCTCAATATTGTTTCTGACCAACTCCATGGTTTCGGACCCACTTTAGCGCATGAAAAGCTCACCACCGTACATGGATTCGATCTTTCAGTAGAAACCCTGCGTTCCTGGATGATTGCAGCTGACTTATGGATTCCTCGATCCAAGCGCCTGAAACGCCCGTATCAGCCTCGTTACAACCGGGATTGCTTTGGTGAACTGATCCAAATTGATGGCTCATATCATGACTGGTTTGAAGGACGCGCTGCTAAATGCTGTCTGCTGGTGTTTATCGATGATGCTACAGGAAAATTGCAGCATTTACGCTTCTGTGAATCAGAATCAGCCTTTGATTAAGAGATGGATCCGGAAATTTGAACAACTCCTATAAGTGATACTCTGCTCCTCAAATGATGTTATAAACATCAATATATGGAGTATTTTATGGCACGTAGACCAAGAAGAAATCATTCAAACGACTTTAAGGCTAAGGTAGCACTTGCTGCGATCAAAGCAGAAAAAACACTTGCTGAATTGAGTTCTGAGTTTGATGTTCATCAAAACCAAATTATTGACTGGAAAAATCAATTGATCTCAGCTTCCTCACAAGCTTTCGATCAATCAAAAGCTCCATCAGAACCTCCCATTGATCTTAAAAAGTTACATGCAAAAATCGGTGAGCAGGCATTAGAAATTGATTTTTTAGAAGGTGTGTTGAAGAAACTGGGCCGCTTCAACCACAAAAGTTAATCGATCACTCACTTCAGATTTCAGTATCTAAACAAGCTAAGTTACTGAAAGTCTCTCGTGGTTGTTATTATTATCGCCCAAAACCTGTTAGCTCATCAGATCTGAAGCTGATGCGATGTATTGATGAATTACATATGCAATATCCTTTTGCAGGCAGTCGTATGATGCGTGATTTGTTGAATCGTCAAGGGCATCATATAGGACGACGTCATACACGTACTTTAATGAAGAAAATGGGTATTCAGGCGTTATATTGCAAACCAAATTTAAGCCAGGCTAATCAAGCTCACCGTAAATATCCATATCTGCTCAAAGGATTGGGGTGATCTGAATAGATTATACAAATGAACATATATTTATATGAATTATTAAAAAGTGAATTTCTATAAGTTTAATAGTCCGTTTTTTCAGCTTTATAAAACATACCTCCGTCTATGGAAATTAAATTCATGCAATATCCCTCCAGTATTAGACTGTCAAATTATTCATTTTATCCTAAGTAGAAATTTCTCTTAGAATAAGTAAAAACAGTATTACTTTAGAAAATTTGATTCCCTATTAGCTCAAAAATGGCACATGCCATTGATTATATTAAAATTAATAAATTAAATTTGACAATTTTTACATATGAACATATATTCATATGTAAAAATATATACATGTTAGGTTTTTATACATGAGTAATCAACGCGATCACAATCATAAATGTCATGATCATTCGCATGAAGGTCATGATCATTCGCATGAAGGTCATGATCATTCACATGTTCCTGATGTGAGTAACGGAAACGAAAGAAAAATTCTGATTTCGTTTTTTATCATTTTCGGGTTCATGCTTGTAGAAGCCACTGGAGGAATCATCTCTGGTTCACTCGCACTTCTGGCTGATGCAGGGCATATGCTTACAGATGCCGTTGCCTTAGGTTTAGCTTATGCTGCCTTTCGTTTCGGTCGCCGCATTGCAGATAATTCAAAAACATTTGGATACATGCGATTCGAAGTTATTGCTGGCTTAATGAATTCTCTTACATTATTCGCAATCGTTGGATGGATTATTTATGAGGCTATTGAACGCTTTCAATCACCTCAACCTGTCATGGCAGGACCGATGTTTATCGTTGCTATTATAGGTATGCTCGTTAACTTATTTGTTTTATGGTACTTAACAAGAGGCGATACAGAACATGTCAATGTTAAAGGAGCTATTCTCCATGTAATGGGCGATTTACTCGGCTCTGTTGGAGCAATTATTGCTGCCATAGTGATTTGGTACACAGGCTGGACTCCTATCGATCCAATTTTATCTGTTCTAGTTTCTTTACTTGTACTACGCAGCGCATGGTCTTTATTTAAACGTACTCTTCATATTTTACTTGAGGGTGCTCCTGAGAATGCTAATGCCCAAGAGATCACTGAATATCTTTTGAAAAATGTAAGTGGTATTGAAAAAATTACCCATATACATATTTGGATGATTACATCAGGTAGATCTATGGCAACGTTGCATGTCAAACCCAAAGATGGAGTTGACCTCGCGACATTAACTCTCAACATTGAGAATGAGCTAAAATCCAAATTTTCTATTGAACATCCAACTATAGCCATTGATTGGCAAGGCAATAGTACTTGTAGCTTAGAAAACCCAACTCAAATTGATCCACACGCTGGACATAATCACTAACCTTAAATCTTTATTGTTATTCACTGATGAGGAGACTTTAATGTCTGATAAATACTACAATTTAGGAGATTACCAGCGTCAAATAACTACGTCATCTCCTGATACTCAACTTTGGTTTGATCGTGGCTTATTATGGACATATTGTTTCAATCCGAGTGAAGCCATAAATTGTTTTAAGAAAGCTCTAGAACATGATGCAAAATGCGCAATGGCTTATTGGGGCATCGCCTTTGCATCTGGTCCAAATTACAATAAAGCTTGGCATTTATTTGATCCTTCAGACTTACAGAATACCATTCCATATATTAATGAAATTATGGAACAAGCAAAGTTAGCAGCGACTCATAATGCGACACAATTTGAGAAAGATTTAATTGATGCCCTTGCTCCACGCTTTCCAAAACACGTGACTATAGATGAACAAGACTTTCATGAGCTGAATTTTGCATATGCTCAAGCTATGAGATCATTTTATGAAAAATATTCTAATGATCTTGATGCAGCTGCAATGTTTGCAGATGCACTCATGTGCTTGAGCCCTCGTAAATTGTGGGATTTAGATACCGGTGAAGCCATAGGTTTAGGTACAGTTGAAGCTAGAAACGTGCTTGAAGTTGCTTTCACTAAACCTGGGGCAAATCGTCATCCTGTAATTAATCATCTCTATATACATTTAATGGAAATGTCACCTTATCCTGAAGTTGCATTGCCAGCTGCTGATAACCTTCGTAATTTATCACCTGATGGGTCACATTTAGCCCATATGTCCACACATATTGATAATGCATGCGGAGATTGGCGTCGAGTGGTTTATTCTAATCTTGATGCAATCGCAGCCGATGAAAGATATTTTTCTAGAGAAAAGAATCCAGGTGGTTGGAATATCTTGTATCGCGTTCATAATTTAATGGTAGGTGCTTATGGTGCAATGATGGCAGGTAAATCACAGGAAGCGTTATTTATGGCTCATCGTATCAATGACATTTTAACACCCGAAGTACTACATATCACTACACCGCCAATGGCTAATTTAACTGAAAGCCATTGCACAACACTACCACATGTTATGATTAGATTTGGCATGTGGGAAGATATTCTGAAACTTGAGCTACCTAAAGATAAAGGTCTATATAGTTCCACAACCGCAATGATTCACTACGCAAAAGGCATAGCATTTGCTTCATTAAGAAGAGTTAAAGAGGCCGAAAAAGAAAGAGAGTCTTTTATAAAAGCAGTAGCTAATGTATCAGAAGAGCGCTTTAACTCTATACCTGTTAAAGAGGTCGAAGCTTTAAAAATTGCTGCCAAAATGATTCATGGCGAAATTGAGTATCGTAAAGGTAATACGAAAGAAGCATTCGCAATCTTGCGAGAAGGCATTAAATTAGAAGATGCTCTTCCTTATTGTGATCCTCCAGCTTGGTTACAACCAGTTCGGCATGCATTCTGCGCACTTAATATGGAACAAGGAAACTTTGAAGTAGCAGCCCAAGAATATCGGATTGAACTGGGGCTAGAAGGTGACCTTGGACGTCGCCGAATTCGCCCTAACAATGTATGGAGTCTTCATGGACTTTATGAGTGTTTAGCAAAACTAGGTCTAGAGAAAGAAGCTCGAGATATTTCGCTGCAACGTGATATAGCACTTGCCTCGGCTGATATTAATATTGAAGCATCCTGTTTCTGCCGATTAAGTGCATTTGAAGATAACACTACAAGTTGCTGTTAAAAACAGATAGCACTTTCCTCAAATAGATATCAAGGCATATAGCTAGACATTTCTTAATTATATGCCCTTGATCTTAACTTTTTGTAGATGATACTGATAACTTAAATAAATGCATGATATATTTCTTGTTTAGAGTAATAAAAATAAAGAATTCCTATAACCCTCTTTCCCCTTAAAGTTATTTAATTTAGATATTTTTGCAATACATTACGTACTACTATAAATTAGTGCTCCTCACTAATATGACTTGCCATATCTAATAAAACCTGACTAACATGTAAATCATCAATCTCATAAAATACTTGTTTAGATTGTCTTTCGCCTTTGACTAAACGAGCTGAACGCAATAAACGAAGATTATGACTGACTAAAGATTGGGATAAATCAAGAGCATCACTGATTTCACCTACTGAACTAGGCCCCCGCATACAAAAAAGTAGAATTTTAAGTCGTGAAGCATCACCTAATAGCCGAAATGTTTCAGCTAAAGACATAATCTCATCTTGAGATAATGGTATCGGGTGATTATTAAAATTCATACTAATACTTAAATTCCTATTATTTAGAAAATATATATGTTTACATATTCTACCCTTGACCTTCCCATAATGGCAAGGTTTATGCTCTTAATAATTGGGTAAGCACTATAGGTATATCTTATGGGAAAGGCAACAGATAAGCTTTCTAATAATATGAAAGTTACATTAAAAATTGAAGGGATGACATGTGCCAGCTGTGTTGGGCGTGTTGAAACAGCACTCAAAAAAGTTGATGGTGTACAGTCTGCCTCGGTCAATCTAGCGACAGAACGTGCAGATATTGTACTTGATCAGCCTGTGGATCGTCAGGTACTGGTTCATGCCATTGAACAATCAGGTTATGACGTGCCCGCAAATAATATTGAATTATCAATTAAAGGCATGACCTGTGCTAGTTGTGTAGGTCGTGTCGAAAAAGCCCTTAAAGCCGTTGCAGGTGTAAAAGAGGCCAATGTCAATCTTGCGACTGAGCGTGCAACGGTCAGTGGTTCAGCAAATGTCGATGACTTGATTACCGCAATTGATAAAGCTGGTTACGATGCCACAGAAATTCAAGCTTCTATTCCTGACCAGACAGAGCTGCTTGAGAAAAAAGATCAAGAACGTGCTGAACTTAAGCGTGATTTGATTCTTGCAACCCTATTGGCTTTGCCTGTATTTATTTTGGAAATGGGATCTCACCTTATCCCTGGTGTTCATCAACTGATTGATCAAACTATTGGGATGCAGAATAGCTGGTATTTACAATTCATCCTGACCACGTTGGTTTTAGTTATTCCAGGACGAAGATTCTATCTAAAAGGTTTGCCTGCATTACTCCGTTTAGCACCTGATATGAACTCGCTGGTTGCGGTTGGTACATTAGCAGCTTACCTATTTTCTATTGTTGCCACATTCATACCCAACATCCTTCCCACAGGAACGGTAAATGTATATTACGAAGCTGCTGCGGTGATTGTGGCATTAATCTTACTGGGTCGTTTTCTTGAAGCAAAAGCCAAAGGGCGAACATCTGAAGCAATCCAGCGTTTAGTCAGCTTACAGGCCAAAACTGCCCATGTTTTACGCGATGGCCAAATGGTAGATATTGCACTAGACCAAGTGGTTGCAGATGACATTATCATTGTGAAACCAGGTGAAAGAATCCCTGTCGATGGTCAAGTCACTGATGGAAAAAGTTTTGTTGATGAATCCATGATTACGGGTGAACCAATCCCTGTTGAGAAAGGCATCGGCAGTGATGTGGTAGGCGGCACCATTAACCAGAATGGCACGTTGACCTTTACCGCTGTGGCGGTGGGTGGCGAAACTATGCTGGCTCAAATCATTCGTTTGGTTGAGCAAGCACAGGGTTCTAAAATGCCGATTCAAGCTGTGGTGGATAAAGTTACCTTATGGTTTGTCCCTGCGGTGATGATTGCCGCAGTACTTACATTCCTAGTCTGGCTTATTTTTGGTCCATCACCAGCCTTAACCTTTGCGTTGGTTAATGCTGTGGCAGTGCTGATCATTGCCTGCCCGTGTGCAATGGGATTAGCGACACCAACCTCAATTATGGTGGGTACAGGTCGTGGTGCAGAGTTAGGAGTGTTGTTCCGTAAAGGTGAAGCCTTACAACTATTAAAAGATGCTAAAGTTGTTGCAGTTGATAAAACAGGGACGTTGACAGAGGGTCATCCTGTGCTGACTGACTTTGAAGTAACCCAATTGTTTGAGCGTGATTATGTTCTAGGCATGGTTGCGGCTGTCGAATCCCGTTCTGAACATCCGATTGCTAAAGCAATTGTTGATGCGGCAAAAAGTGAAAACCTAGCTCTACCTAAAGTCGATACCTTTGATTCAGTCACTGGTATGGGTGTCTATGCAACCATCAATGGTAATGAAAAAATCAATATTGGTGCAGACCGTTATATGGTTCAACTTGGTATTGATGTTGCTCCATTTGCTGTTACAGCTCAGCGTCTTGGTGATGAGGGTAAATCCCCTCTTTATGTTGCTGTCGATGGCGAACTAGCAGGAATTATTGCAGTTGCCGACCCAATCAAATCCACAACGCCAGCAGCGATTAAGGCTCTACACCAATTAGGGCTTAAGGTGGCAATGGTTACTGGTGACAATGTTCGTACTGCTCAAGCGATTGCCAAACAATTGGGTATTGATGAAGTGATTGCTGAAGTTTTACCAGAGGGTAAAGTTAGTGCGGTTAAAGAGCTGAAAGCAAAATATGGCCATATCGCTTTTGTGGGTGATGGTATTAACGATGCGCCAGCTTTGGCTGAAGCTGATGTGGGACTTGCGATTGGTACAGGTACAGATGTTGCAATTGAATCTGCCGATGTCGTGTTAATGTCAGGGAACTTACAAGGTGTTGCCAATGCGATTGCCTTGTCCAAAGCAACGATTGGTAATATTCATCAGAACTTATTCTGGGCATTTGCCTATAACACCATGTTGATTCCTGTTGCTGCTGGTATATTGTACCCAGCCTATGGAATACTGATGTCCCCAATCTTTGCAGCAGGTGCAATGGCTTTGTCCAGTGTATTTGTACTCGGTAATGCATTACGTTTACGTCGATTCCAGTCACCATCCGTCAGTCAAGGCTAAGGAGGATATGATGAACATTGGTAAAGTCTCTAAAGCTTCAGGAGTTACCGCCAAGATGATTCGTTATTACGAGCAGATTGGCCTGATTCCCGCTGCTGGACGTAATAATGCAGGATATCGCTCTTACTCAGTAAATGATGTTGAACGTTTAAAGTTTATCAAACGAAGTCGTGAACTCGGTTTTTCAGTAGCGGAAATATCAGACCTACTCGATTTATGGAATAACCGCAGTAGACAGAGTGCTGATGTCAAACGCCTGGCTCAGGGTCATATTGAAAAGCTGGAAGAACGTATCAATGACCTACAGCAAATGGCGAATACTCTCAAGGACTTAATCGACTGTTGTGCTGGTGATAATAGACCCGACTGTCCGATTCTTGAAGGCTTGCAAGAACCTCACAATGAAATAAAGGACGTTCACCATCATAACGACCTGCTTTCCGTTTCACCTTTAACCCGAAAGAAATAGCAATAGGATATAGGGAGAAGTAAAATTAATTTTACTTCTCCCTATTTTTTATATTTATAACTATGAACTAAAATATGTCATTTCTTTTAGATACTTACATTGTCAAATAACTGCTAATTTAACATCACAAACATTCCTAAATATTGAGCTTATAATTCATTGCCCACAAAAAAGCGACTCAATAGAGAGTCGCTTTATCATTTCGTCCGTTTTTAACGAGGAGGAAAACCAGCCTCGGTTAAAGCCTCAACGATTTGCTGCTGTGTTGCAGTTGTTTCAACTTTTACACTACGATTGGGTGGTTCGGTGATGACCTTTGCATTGGCATCTATTGCTTGAATTGCTCTGGTTACACCACGGGCACAGCCACCACAAGTCATATCTTCAACATGAAATTCCATATTTAACTCCACTATTACTATTCAGGATGTGTTTAATATAAACCTTGCCATAATTGTAAGGTCAAGCATTAAAAGTAAAATTAATGTCCCTCAGATATATAATTGACTGTGTACTTAGGTATTTCTACCTCCAAGTTTTCATCTTGGACCTTAACCTGGCAAGATAGTCTTGATTGGGCCGTAAGCCCCCAGGCACGATCCAGTAAGTCCGCCTCTACATCATCCATTTCTTCTAAACTGTCGAACCCTTTTTTCAGAACAACATGGCATGTTGTACATGCACCTGATAAATCGCAGGCATGTTCTATGGGAATGCCATGATCCAATAAACTTCGACATAAATTACTTCCGCTTTCAATTTCAAGTTCCGCACCCTCTGGACAAATCTTTTCATGCGGAATAACTATAATTTTTGGCATATAACATAATCCTCAATTCATCAAATTTATAGATAAAACAAGGGGCTTTAAAAAGCCCCTCATTTAAAAGAATATCGAATAGAGAAGTATCTACTTATGTTTACTTAACCATTCATTCATCATCTTGATTTCTGATTCCTGGGCAGAGATAACATCTTCAGCAAGCTGGCGTACTTCTGGATCAGAACCATATTGAAGAACTACTTTTGCCATATCAATTGCACCTTGATGATGGGGGATCATGCCTCTCATGAAATCAACATCAGCATTTCCTGTAAATGGAACCATCATATCTGCGTGCATTTCATCATTGATCTTAATATATGCTTGAGTTGATGGGCTATCTTCATTTTTGCTGCCAGAATGATTTTTGTTTTTTGCCAACCATTCATTCATCATCTTGATTTCTGACTCTTGGGCAGAGATAACGTTCTCGGCAAGCTGACGCACTTCTGGATCAGAACCGTATTGAAGAACTACTTTTGCCATATCAACCGCACCCTGATGGTGAGGAATCATACCCAACATAAAGTCAGTATCTGCATTTCCCGTGAAATCAATACCCATTCCGCTGTGCATACGAGTATTTACTTCCATATAGGCATTTGTAGATGGATTATCTGTTTTAGCTGAACCATTCATATCATGGTGCATTGAATGGCTTTCATGTTTATTCTCACTCATTGAATTTTCCTTTGGAGCGTCAGAAGAGGAACACCCCGCACTAAATACAATCGCACCGATCATTAACATTGGAACAAAGTGTTTCATGGAGTTATCCTCTTACTACAATTATGAAAAAATAATGGGTAATAAGCTCGGAAGTTATTCTTTCATATCAGGTACATCATTACCCTTGATGTAGCAACTCTATTCTTTCCAATTATGGTAAGGTCAACACCTAATCAAATAAAAATAATTAAAAGAATAAAACAATTAAAAACAAATACTTAAAGACAATTAACTCCGTAGTGAGTCACAATAATCAATAGAATTAAAAAAATCACCTCCAATCACAAATAATATTTTTATATAAATATCAATGTGATATGTGTCTTCATGGTTTCACAATTATTTATTTGACTATTGGATGCACTACAAAAGACTACAAACATTATATGATTTCAACACGCTTGTATGTTGAGCAGCATGGTAAGCCGTTGGCATTTTACAGCGACAAACATTCAGTCTTCAGGGTGAATCAAAGCAGCAAGAAAGACACCAAGATTACCCAGTTTGGACGCGTACTCAGTACCCTGAATATCGATATCATCTTCGCCAATTCACCACAGGCCAAAGGCCGTGTGGAACGTGCCAACAGAACCCTTCAGGACCGTCTGATCAAGGAGATGCGTCTGGAAGGTATCAGCTCGATTGAGCAAGCTAATGCCTGGCTACCCTGCTTCATTGAGCAGTTCAATCAGAAGTTCGCCAAGATGGCTTTTAATCCTAAGGATCTACATCGGCCTATCACTGAAACAGCCGAAGAATTAGATGATATTTTTACTTGGCGTGAACCCCGCAGAGTCACGAATAGCCTGACGATTACTTATGATAAATGCGTATATCTCCTGGAAAACACCGAAGAAAATCAAAGGTTGATCGGTAAGTATCTTGAGTTCCTGGAATACCCGGATGGTACTGTAGCCCTCATGCATGATGGCCGAAAGATCAATTACAGCCTCTTCGATAAATTAAGTCAGCTGAATCAGCGAGAGATTGTTGAGAATAAACGGTTGGGTGCTGTTCTGAATCATATCCAACAACAGCATGAAGAACTGGAACAACAAAACAAACGCAATCGTTCTCAAAAGATGCCAAGCAGACGTGCACAGAAAATAGCAATCAAAGAACGAAATCTAAATCCTGTGCTTGACTTGGAATTGTCCATATAGGACATTTCTATTTGGTTATTAGGTAGGACATTTCGGCACTGTTGCAAATAGAGATTTGAGTCGATGATGTTCCCTTTAAAAAGTACTTAGAGACCGAAAACCCTGTTGATTAGACACACTTCACCCTGAGGCTGACCATAATAAAATGACGATGCTTGTCCTTTACGTAGTGCACGCATGACTTCAATACCTTTAATTGTGGCATAAGCCGTCTTCATAGATTTGAATCCTAATGTGGCCCTGATGATCCGCTTTAGCTTGCCATGATCACATTCAATCACGTTATTTTTATACTTAATCTGCCTGTGCTCAAGGTCTGGTGGACATTTACCTTCCCGTTTTAACCGTGATAAAGCACGTCCATATGTGGGTGCTTTATCCGTGTTGATCACTTGTGGAATTTGCCACTTCTTCACATTATTTAAAATTTTTCCAAGAAAACAATAAGCTGAATGGGTATTTCGTCTAGCAGAAAGATAGAAATCAAGAGTATGGCCACGTTGGTCAACTGCACGGTATAGATATGCCCATTTGCCATTCACTTTTACGTAAGTTTCATCCAGATGCCATAAATGTCGATCTGTAGGATTACGCCAATACCAACGTAAACGTTTTTCCATTTCTGGAGCATAACGCTGAACCCAGCGATAAATTGTGGTGTGATCAACATTCACTCCACGTTCGGCCAGCATTTCCTGAAGTTCACGATAGCTGATGCCATATTTACAATACCAACGAACAGCCCAAAGAATGATTTCACCTTGAAAGTGCCGACCGTGGAAGGGATTCATCTGCTGTATCTCGAAATAAATAAGATATTTAGCTTATCATGTCAGCCTATTTGCAACAGTGCCCCGCCTAGACAATGAGAAACGTATAGAACGTATTAAGCAGGGCCTGGCACGTTCGGGTTACAAACCAACAGGCAAGAAGGCAAATGAGGCTAAACATAAACGAATAAAAGAATTGCTAGTAGTTGGCAATATGACTAAGGAAGAAATTGCCAAAGCAGTGAATTGTGGAGTTGCAACTGTCTATCGAGTTGCTAAAGTTATCTAAAAGAGGCTTATCTCAACGCGCCCCCAATGGGGCACCGCTGCATTCAGGTTTACTTCACATAAGAAATTTTATGTTAAATGATTGTTAGAAATGCCCCTTGATCGAGGCATTTTCTATAAAGAATACTAAAAACTAATTAAAGCCAACCAAGTTTCAAAACAAGGCAGTTCTCAGCAATCATATTTTTAAATTATATAACTCCCAACTGAGCTTTTGCTCCAACGATAAGGCTTTCATTTTGAGTTTCTAAGGCAAATAAACCATACATCAAAGGAGAGGCCGCTGCTCTTTCTAAAGTCTGTTCATATAGTTTATTCCAAACTTTACCCCCTAGTTTTTCATACTCGATGATTAGAGTTTTGAGGCTTTCTTCTCCAAACAAAGTTACATGCCCAGCAAAATCAATCGCTGGGTCATCTATATGGGCTGTTGACCAATCAATAACGCCTGAAACAGCTCCATCCTTTGAAGCTAGTACATGCCCAGCATATAAATCGCCATGTATAAATTGGGTGAAATCTGCCCATAGAACATCATTATCCAACCATTTTCTGTAGCGGGTTTCCAATTGCTCACTTATACCAATTTCAGATTTTACTAACTGCAAATTGTTTGCTATTTCAGGTCTTAAATCTGAAGGTTTCATAATTTTCAAATCATTTTCCCGAACTTCTTTTTCAGGAATACTATGGATTTCAAATAAGGTTTTTGCCAAAGATGTTATGTATTTCGGGCTATCTTTGTCCATATTCCAAATTATTTCATAGGTTTCAGCATCCAAATTTAAAACAGGATTATCTTTAAGTATGGGATAAGCCACTAATTCTGTAGATGAAATTCTCCAATCAGGAACCTCTACAGAAAGATGTTTTTTTACCAATTCTAAAATGCGTTTTTCTTTCTTGATTTGTTCCCTCATGCCATCACGACGAGGAATACGCAGCAACCATTGTTGCCCCTTTGTATCAAGAGCAAAAACGACCTTAAAATCAATGCCCATTTCATTGAAATTCATTTTGTCCGTAAGCAACAAGCCGTGTGCTTCAGCAAGTGATTGAATATCTTGAATTGTCATTTTTAATTTCCTTTAAAGAGTTCAATAATTAATGTTCGGATTAGATTGGCTATCATTAACAATCTCTCTCAAAAGTCTTGATGATTTTGTGGTCTTTGATCTCGTAGATAATGTCAGCAATATTATCGACCAATTGCTTGTCATGAGATACGAAGATAATAGTTCCTGCATAGGACTTCATCATTGTTTCTAATGCGGCAATACTTTTTAGGTCAAGATAGTTTCCTGGTTCATCCATAAGCAAAATATTATATTTTCCTAAAAGCATTTTGGATAAAAGCAGTTTGATGATTTCACCTCCCGATAAGTCGGATAAGTTTTTTTGAATATCATTCGCTCCGATCCCCATTGAAGCCAATACTGCACGAATTTCCGCAACTGTGTACTCGCACTCTTCCTGCATAAAGGAGAGCACAGATTTATGCGTGTTAAATTTATATCCTGTTTGTGTAAAGTAGCCAATTTCAGCTTTTGGAGATATGGTTAATCCATCAGCACGTTCTGATATCATTTTTAACAAGGACGTTTTCCCTGTTCCATTCGATCCAGTTATAGCGACTTTAGCGCCAAGCGGTATTATAAAGTTAGCGTCATCAAAGATAGTACGGCTACCAAATTTTAAGCTCAGACCATCTGCCGTAATCGGGAACTTATTGTGCAGTTCTAGGGCTGAACTTTGACGAAAACGAATAGAACGCAAATGCTCTGGTGCTTGAATATCTTCTAATGCAGCCAAACGCTTTTCCATACTCTTAGCTGCCTGATACAGTTTTCTTTGCTTGGTGCCAGTCATTTTTGCATGCCCAAGTCGTCCAGCACTTTCGGTAGAGTTTTTGGATTTTTCTCCTTTTTTCTTATTGTCTAATCGATTAGCTTGCTGGCGTTTTTCTTGCACAGCAGATTCTAATCGCTCCCGTTCCTTCATCATCAGCTCATATTCTACGGCTTGGTGTTGTCGCTCTTCTTCTTTTTGACGCAAGTAATCCGAGTAACCACCCCAATATTCCGTAATTTTACCGTCTTTTAACTCCCATATCTTGTCTACAACCATATCAAGAAAATATCGGTCATGACTGATAACAAGTAATGCTCCATCAAATGCTTTAAGTTGACCAATAAGTAGATCTATTCCATTGAGATCAAGGTGGCTGGTTGGTTCATCCGCTAGAATGCCATGTACTTGTTGGGAAAATGCGGCAGCAATTTTTGCACGAGTTTCCTCTCCGCCACTCATTGTGTCGTTTTGTACATTGGAAACACCAAGGCGAGATAACATTGCCCGGTCTTCGACCGTTTCTATTTCGATTCCGCCCAGTTGGCTGATATGTGCAAAATCACCAAAACGCTGTAATGTCGCTTCGGCTAAAACAATTTCGCCATTAAGTACTTTGAGTAAACTACTCTTTCCTGCTCCGTTATCACCCACAAGACCAATACGGTCATAAGAGTGAATTTCCAATTCATCAATATCCAAAACATCACGCCCAGCATAATCCAAGCGTATGTTTCTCGCTTTAATAATTAAACTCATTTTTATTTACTCCTGTTTAGCTCTTGAAATTTTTTATGCAGCAAACAGGATTTAGGTGAAAACAAAAGCTAGCATCACAGTGTCCTCCCAAAAAAAAAGCTATTCATCCACAGGGTGGACAAATAGCTAGTCAATTAAGTTATAACTGGAAACTATGCACTAAAAGCATACTTATAAATTAAGCATACTTTTACTTTATATATCCGCATATATTCTTAAAGACACAACAAAAGCCCACCATTATAAAATAGTGTCACTATGCAAATAGTTGTGTCTTAACGAATGCGGATAGAATGCATAAACTTACCTAAAAAATAAAATTCAGTTTTATGATAACTTTACTGTTAAAAGAAGTCTAGACAACCTTGTTTTATGCTTGGATATAAGGCTTATTTTAAAATAATAGTAGTGAAGATTTTCTAAAATTAACATAATACACCTTATACGAAATAAAAATGGGAGCCTTAAGCTCCCATTTTTTAAGTAATTTTTTCAAATAAGGCTTGGGTGAGCATCTAAAATTCGAATCAATGTAGCTGCTGGTCCAGTTGGATAGCGTCGTCCCTGTTCCCAATTTTGCAGGGTACGGGGGCTAATATGTAGACGTGCAGCAAATTCATTTTGGCTCAAGCCAGTTTTTTCACGTACTTCTTTAATATCAGGCAATTCGAGTTCTGTAACTCGGCTTGCTTTAACTTCTTTACGTTTGATAGCTCCAGCTTCTTTGATTGAAGCAACCAAGTCATCAAATAAGTTGTTATCCATGAAATTGCTCCTTCACGAGTTGGTGCAGAATGGCGGTTTCCTTATCTGTTAAATTATCTTTTACTGATTTTGGATAAGCCACTAAGAAAAAGATCTGATCATCCTCGGTGACCCAATAATAAATCACCCGTATCCCACCACTTTTCCCTTTGTTACCTTGAGCACAACGTACTTTGCGAATACCACCGCCATTCTTGATTAGGTCACCTCTATCAGGCTGTACCAAAAGATCTTGCTGAAGTTGACGATATTCCTCATCAGATACAAGGTCTTTAATTTGCTTGGTAAAGATGCTGGTTTCAATAAATAACATGGACTCTTTATACGTCAATGGCGTATTTGAATTTTAGCAGTTTCCATAACAAAAAACGAGAGCTGGTAGATCTCTGTTATTCCTAAGTAGAAATGTCCTACCTAATAACCAAATAGAAATGTCCTATATGGACAATTCCAAGTCAAGCACAGGATTTAGATTTCGTTCTTTGATTGCTATTTTCTGTGCACGTCTGCTTGGCATCTTTTGAGAACGATTGCGTTTGTTTTGTTGTTCCAGTTCTTCATGCTGTTGTTGGATATGATTCAGAACAGCACCCAACCGTTTATTCTCAACAATCTCTCGCTGATTCAGCTGACTTAATTTATCGAAGAGGCTGTAATTGATCTTTCGGCCATCATGCATGAGGGCTACAGTACCATCCGGGTATTCCAGGAACTCAAGATACTTACCGATCAACCTTTGATTTTCTTCGGTGTTTTCCAGGAGATATACGCATTTATCATAAGTAATCGTCAGGCTATTCGTGACTCTGCGGGGTTCACGCCAAGTAAAAATATCATCTAATTCTTCGGCTGTTTCAGTGATAGGCCGATGTAGATCCTTAGGATTAAAAGCCATCTTGGCGAACTTCTGATTGAACTGCTCAATGAAGCAGGGTAGCCAGGCATTAGCTTGCTCAATCGAGCTGATACCTTCCAGACGCATCTCCTTGATCAGACGGTCCTGAAGGGTTCTGTTGGCACGTTCCACACGGCCTTTGGCCTGTGGTGAATTGGCGAAGATGATATCGATATTCAGGGTACTGAGTACGCGTCCAAACTGGGTAATCTTGGTGTCTTTCTTGCTGCTTTGATTCACCCTGAAGACTGAATGTTTGTCGCTGTAAAATGCCAACGGCTTACCATGCTGCTCAACATACAAGCGTGTTGAAATCATATAATCAAAGGCTGATTCTGATTCACAGAAGCGTAAATGCTGCAATTTTCCTGTAGCATCATCGATAAACACCAGCAGACAGCATTTAGCAGCGCATCCTTCAAACCAGTCATGATATGAGCCATCAATTTGGATCAGTTCACCAAAGCAATCCCGGTTGTAACGAGGCTGATACGGGCGTTTCAGGCGCTTGGATCGAGGAATCCATAAGTCAGCTGCAATCATCCAGGAACGCAGGGTTTCTACTGAAAGATCGAATCCATGTACGGTGGTGAGCTTTTCATGCGCTAAAGTGGGTCCGAAACCATGGAGTTGGTCAGAAACAATATTGAGGCACTTGAGTCTGAGTTCTTCAGGAAGTTTGGAATTGCTGATTTGGCCACGACCGGCATGGGCTAATGCAGCGGGACCTTGAGCTTTGTATTTCTGCAGTAAGCGTCTGATCTGACGTTCTGAAATATGAAGTAGCTGAGCAGCCTGGGATTGAGTTATGCGTTGATCACAGATTTCTTGCAAGACCGACAATCGTTTAAGTTCTTTATCCGACATAGACACCAACATATCAAACCGTCCGCTAACGAAATTGCAAAAGTGCATATTCTAAAAGCGGACATTTTTACTTTGGAGAAACCGGACATTTCTATTTTGGAGTTACATGTGGATTTCGTATAAGAGATTTTATGTTAAATAGATTTATTTAGTTTTAAATAAAGAAAAGCCCACCAAAGGTGGGCTTTTCAAATTTTTTGTCTATAACGAAGGATCACTAGAACTTAATAAATTACTGATTTATTAAGGGAAGACGATCACAACAGACTCTCTATCTATTAGTATATACCAATATTTAATGAATGCAAAATTAGTTTAATGAAAGAATTAGCATCAACTTTAACGTCATTCACACCATTTTTAACAAGTGTGAGATTAGCTCCTTACCAATTAACTTTTGATATAACTAATGATCATGAGCTAATGGGGGCATATTTATGGAGTCAACAGGGAGCAAGTGCCCTATACCCACTTTTTCATTTTGTAGAAATCTTCATAAGAAATGCGATTGATAAAGAGGCTAAACGAAGATTCGGAGAATTTTGGTGGGATAAAATTAGCTATAATAACACTCAACATGCTTGTAAATGTTTCATTGAAAATATTGATAATGCTAAAGAAAAACTAGAAAGAGATTGGCGAAAAGCTGAGAAAAAGCGGCAAGGATTGAAGAGAGGAGAACGTTTGATTGATCCATGCCCTGAATTTTCTCATGATCAAATTATTGCTGCTACAGAGTTTTCAACATGGACATTTATATTAACTAATGGGTTCATGAAACCTAAGTATTTGACCGATACTAATAAAGAGTACTTATGGCCACAATCTCTAGGTAAAGTATTCAAACATTTTAATACTTTAGATTCCTCTCCGCATAAAGCTCTAAAGATTTTGCATGATAATTTAACGGATATTCGTAACTATAGAAATAGGGTTTTTCATCATGAGCCTATTTGGATTAAAGGTGATACTCAAAAACTAAATTCAATAAGAGCAATTGAAACTATTCGTCATAAAATCAATAAGATGGAAGAATTTATTAAAGTAATAAATTCAAATATTTATCAGAATTTATATGAAACTAATATTTTTAATAATGCTCGAAGGGTATGTTCAAAACAAGAATTAGAAATTTATCAAGGAAAGGCTAAGACCAATGTTCTGAAAGATGGGGAGGATGTGATTCTACAAAGATCTATAATTACCACAGCTCAATTGGAAACAATATGTATTGATATTGGAAATCAGCTATTTAGTTTTTCAAGAATGTTTTGACCAAAATTCCCAGAAAAATTATCTAAAATTAATATCTTTTTATAAAATAGAAGGAAAAGTTTATGCCTAATACTGAAAGAGGTTATGTTTATATCCTTAGAGATAGACTGAACAATAATGAAATTAAGGTAGGGCTATCGAAGGACCCAATTAGTCGTATAAAACAACTGCACAATACCTCTACGGCTCTTCCAATGTACTTATATTACGTATGGGAAGTACAAGATATGAGATATGCAGAAAAAATTGCTCATGACTCTCTAAGTGATCATAGAATCAATAATCGTAGAGAATTCTTTGAAATCCTAACAATACCTGACTGTATATCACTAAATATTAGTGAATATGAGCGGTATAACTACGATGCTAGTTGTATGTATTTAGATGCTTTAATTAATGCGATAGAAGATAATTTTTCAATGATGCAAATAGCTTTTAGACCATGCTATGAGCTACTCCAAGACTAATTTTTGGGAACATCTAATGCATTTACCAAGCAAATCTTTCCAGAATATTCGTTTACTTCAAACACTGATTAAGTACTCAGACTCTAATGGTAATATCGATACTAAAAACAATGAAATGTGGAAAGATTTAAACAAAATTTTTCCTAATACGAATTTACTTGATCGGAGGTTATATGAGTTAGATAGGGAAGGAATTATTTATTATGAGGAGATAGGAGAAGATGGCTTTGCACCAATTGTTTTAGCTGGGATAAAAGACGAAACGCATTTATTTTTAACACAACTTATTGAAAAAACTGAAATTGAAGTAATCAACATAGAATAAATGATCAAAGACTTGTTAACTTTTGATCCAGAATTATTAACACAGAATATTGAAAAAGCCCAAAAAGATTTAAATCATGCGAAAAATCAAGCATTAAGTAATGAAATTTTAAAGCCAATCCTCAAGCCAATTGAGCAAATTGAAAATCAATTCAAAAGTGTAGCTGCTGTCAGTAAAATTTATGATGACGTTTATAAGAATATTAGTAAGCGTCCGCTGAATCCCATACCTATTTTTTAATTCGATTTAGGTTTCCAGCAGTGCGGCAGCAATTCTTCAATTTGGGTCACTTTGTGTGTCGGTAACCTTTTCAGCACATCACTTAAATAGGCATACGGATCCAAGCCATTCAGCTTTGCTGACTGGATTAAAGTCATGATGTTTGCCGCTCGCTGACCACTGCGCAGCGAACCTGCAAACAGCCAGTTCTTGCGTCCCAACGCCCAGGGACGCATCTGATTGTCGGGTAGTCAGACGCAGTTACCTACGTCCAACCCCCTAAGAACCGTGCATGCGAGTTTCCCAGCACACGGCTCAAGCCTCTGCTAAGGCGCCATTCGGCACCCGGTTATACATCGTTGACATTGGCAAACTGAACACTCCTCGGACAATACAGATGGTAAATCTCAAGATTAGCAACAGCATCCGTTCCACCATGACTTAGCTTCACAATATGACGGCTGTGCCATGGTGTATCTTTGGTGACTGGTTTAAGACAGGCGCAGCAGCGACCACCTTGTTTTAGCCACACCCGATACAGCTTGGCTCGCCCCTTTGCGGAGACCAGCATTCTTTTACCCCATCGGGATTCGAAGTACTCATCCCATGCGGGGTCATGAGGGTTAGCAGCAGCCTTGATCTTGATATGTCGCACAATTGGCGTGTCCGAGGCAGACACTAATGTGTATTGTCGCTTCCGACCATCAGCGGACTGTTCATCACATGAGAACACCCATCGACGCGCTCCTTGTACTTTGAAATACCGATCTTTGACCCATCGGAGTGTCTTGCGAGGGTGGCGACGTACAGCCCATCGCCAGAGCATTTCCCACACTGCGTTGTCTACCTGGTTGAAAACCTTCTTGGCAACGACATGACTATGATAGTTGGCCCAACCCCTTAGAATCGGGTTGAGCAAACCGATCAAAGTGGCCTGTCGTGTCGCTTTGTTTGCATTGATTAATGCTCGCAGCTTGTCAAGATGAGCGCTGATGTTTGCCTTTGACGGCTTGATCAGTAGCTTGCCGTTGTACTTACGTACGTTCCAGCCAAGAAAATCGAACCCGTTCCCTATGTGCGTGATTTTGGTCTTTTCCTGAGAGAGCACGAGACCGCGCTCCGCCAGAAATTCAACCACGGCAGGGCGAACTTCATTTTCGAGCCACTCTTTAGAATACCCCGTGATGATGAAATCATCCGCATACCGTACCAGTTGCAGCTTTTTGCCTGTCCATTTGGCGTTAGGGAACCTCTTCGCCAGCATCGTTTCCAGTCCGTCCAAGGTCATGTTGGCCAACACCGGGGAGATAATACCTCCTTGCGGTGTTCCGGAAAGACTGGGAAACAGCTTGCTTTGGTAGACGTAACCGGCTTTGAGCCATTTCCGTAGAATCACCTTGTCCATTGGGAGGTTGGCGATCATCCAGTCATGGCTGATATTGTCGAAACAGCCTTGAATGTCACCCTCTAGCACCCACTCCGCACTTACTTTTCTTGACAGCACACCAAAGCACTGTGCTGCAGCATCCGCGGTTGAGCGTTGTGGTCTGAATCCATAAGAGTTCCGATCAGCGGTGGTCTCCGCGATGGGTTCCAAAGCCAGCAGATGGAGCGCCTGCATGGCCCGGCATTTCATCGTGGGTATCCCGAGAGGTCTCATCTTGCCATTTTTCTTCGGAATAAGGACTCTCCGAAGCGGAAGGGGCGTGTAACCTCGCCTCTTCAACGACATCATCGCACCGGTCTTGGCCTTGGGTGTATTCCAAGTCACCTTGTCGACCCCAGCCGTGTTTTTGCCTTTGTTTTCAGACACTCGTTTTACGGCCAATGCTTTGCCACTAAACGAGTGAGTCAGCAGCCATTGCAGAGCTTTCGCCTTGTTATACCTGCCGTCTTGTACCGCCTTCACAATACGCGCTTGCAGCCCTCTGACATGACGCTGTACAGCAATCCAATCGATGCTGTCCCACGATGTGCTGGAAGGCGCACACGCTGATACTGCTGCGTTCATTTGCTCTCCCTCCATTAAAAGGGTTCTACACACTCTCTTGTGATGAGAGACCATAAGGACGTCAGCCCGCTTTCGCGTGAGGTAATGTTTCAACCTCTATCCAACCCATTACAGACTGGCATTCGCTTTTTCCTCGTTCCTTCGCCCGCATCACCATGGGCAGTTTTTGCAAACTGCTTTCCCAATGGGGGTAATACGGGATTTCCACGTTCCGCTTACTGAAGTACATCGGCTTAGGTGCCTGCTATCGACCGGGAGGCGTATGGGTCACGAATGCGTAGTAGAAAGACGCGATTCCCACCTCCATTACCGTTTTGGTTCGAGCGTATTAGCCATTTCCGCTCGTTCAATTTAACGATCGTTGCGCAGATTCACATGTGTTCACCATACCGATTATCTAGCCCTTGTCCGGCTATGGCTGCCAGAAGAGTACGCCTCTCACGATTGATACCCCGCACCTTACGGTGCCTCGTTACATTGTCGAAGGCGCTCTTTATTCAGCCTTCTAGATTCACCCGGTGACACGGGTGGTTCCCGCAGGGGGAACAACTTCATTAAGCGACTTCGTGTCGCACCTCTACCCAATTGTTGCATATCGGTAGATTGCCATCATCCAGATAGCGGCTTAAAGCTGGCCAACGCTTCAGAGTGTAATTGATGGCCTTGGCGGTGGGAGAACTCGATGGCACTGTCAGATGATGTTGGTTGAGCCATTCATATAGTTGTTGCATCACTGGTTGACTATGCTGTTGTCGGTATTCGCGGCGGTCTTCCGCTGTACCATCGGTCTTTTTCCTGAGCTCTGCTTCTATCGCATACAGTTTCTGAATCAGCACTAATGCCTGTTCAGCGACCTGACTTTTCCCAGTTACATGCAGTTCATGGAATTTACGACGTGCATGCGCCATGCAGCCCACCTCAATGACATCGCCTGATTTAAAGCGTGCTTTATAACCACTGTAATCATCACAGACTAGATAGCCCTGCCAGCCTTTCAAGAACTCTTCAGCATGCTGGCCTGAACGACTATCCTGAAAGTCATAGATCACCGCCTGAACTGGATTGTACTGTGTAGTGGCATAGGCCCAGACATAACCTTTCTTCGGTTTTTTATTATTCTCACCCATCCGCATGATGGTGACCGGTGTTTCATCTGCATGCAGCACCTGCTGTTGTAGTACCACCTCTTTTAAGGCATTGGCCAGAGGTTCCAGTTCTACACCGCAGCGACCTATCCAGTCAGATAAAGTTGATCTAGAAAGTTCGATTCCCGCCCGCTGATAGATCAGACATTGACGGTACAGCGGCAAATGATCGGCATACTTCGATACCAGCACATGGCTGAGCAATTCAGGTGAAGCAATGCCTTTATCAATCACATAGGCGGGCATCGCTTGCTGAGTCAGAGTGTCACACTGATCACAGACCCATTTACCACGCACATGCTGTTCCTTATAGAACTGTGCCGGTCTGAAATGCAGTTTTTCACTGACATCTTCGCCGATACGACGGAGTTGGCAGCCACAAGCACATTGGGTTGATGCAGGTTCATGCTCAATACGGATGGTGTGTAGATGATCTGGCAGTGGTCGACGTTTAGGTTTGTTGACTGTTGCTTTGTGTGTCGCTGCATTGGTTTTATCTGCATTTAGCCGTTCCAGTTCTAGATCAACCGCGGCAATATCTTCTTCAACCGCTTCATCCCACAGATGGATTTGTTTTGCCGTTAAGTGTTCATTCTTTTGGGCGAATTTGTGCTTTTTAAACAGCGCCAGTTCATGCTCGTATTTTTGATTGAGAATAGAAAGATGTTGAACTTTGGCATCCAATTGTTGGTTTGATTGTGCTAGAGACTGATGCTGCAGCGCCAACTGCCTGGTGAATTCCAGCAGTTGTTCATGGGTCAGTTGGCTTAAGTCAGGCAGCGTATTCATGACCGCAGTATGCCTGAGGTCATGACGCAGAGGAAATAGAACGTTTGGAGAATAGCAGAATGGAACAGCCTGGTTTAAAGCATCGTCACCACCTGCTGTCGTCCAATGCGCTGCCAGGGCAAACCTTGGATTAATGCCTGTAACTGTTCCGGGCTGAGGGCCACGGTTTCACCTTGGTGAACTTGAGCCCAGTGAAATTTGCCCTGTTCCAGCCGCCGGGCACACAGCCAGATGCCCAATCCATCATGTACCAGCACTTTCATGCGATGGCCACGTTTATTACAGAACAGGTAAGTACAATGCGGTTTGATGTAGCCAAAGGCTCTCACCACCTGAGCCATGACAGTATCCATCCCTGCTCGCATATCCAGAGGTTGGGTAGAAAGCCAGATTTCATCGATACGGATCATGTTGCCAGCACCTTGAGTAATTCTGCCAAGGCAGGTATTTCTGATACTTGCCATTTCAAGCCAATTTCTGCTTTTGAGTGGGGTAAAGTAATTTGAACTTTTAACATGTCAGTAGGAGTAGGATCTAATGGTGCAGAGCAAGATAAGGCAATAAATGCAGGTTTATTCGGTAGTGGTGAGCGATCATTCCCTGGCTTAGCATCAATTAAGCGAATCCATTTGGATACAAGATTTGTATTCAATCCATGTTGCAAAGCGACCGAAGCAATTGAAACGTCCGGTGCTTTACAAGCCTGAACGATCTGCTGTTTAAATTCAGCACTGTATGTTCTTCGTTTTTTCGCAAGAGATGCGATGGATGTCTGATTATTTGTAGTCATAAATTTAAGTCCCCACTTGTTTCTAAGTGGGGACTAAATTAAGGCTTATAGGATGAATTCAGAAGGTGTGTTCAGCGGACGCTTACGTTTATTTAGAAAAAATAATTTAACTTGATGCAATATAAAAAAATCTAATTTGCAAACAAGACGTATTGAGTAAAAATATAAGTAATTGAATATTAATGATAAAATATGTGAGGGTATGGCAGATTAGTAAGAAAACTATAATATTTGTGTTCAGATATTAGAAATTAAAAATAAAATAATTATAAAAATCAAAGGCTTATTTTTTTTACTCTATTTAGGAAACTCCGGAATTAAGTCGACCACTTACCCAAGTTACGCCTTAAATTTGGCTCAATTAGGGGCGCTTTGCATTTCAAATCTTTGTGCAACAAAGCCAATTTAAACTAATTCTAACTGTTCGGCTTCTTCTGTAACTTCAATATCTTCAGCAGCAGAATTTTCAAATTCATCATTTAACCAACGCTGTAATAAACTACGCATTCTTGAGCTTGGTACATAAATATTGATTGGGTTACCTTCACGAATAGCAGAACGCCATATCCATTGGACCATCTCAGATAGAGCGAATACATCTTCCTTAACAGGGAATCCCTTCATAGCTGAAGCTTTAACAACCATTGGATTTGGATATAGGTTCATCAAGTAAGCTAAGTTGGTTTTGTCTTTGTATTCGTTAGTTGCCTTTGTATTGAAGGCTAACCATTCTTCTTTATAGCGTGATCCAGCAATTGCTGAATGTGCTTCTTTAAATGAAGTCCAAAGGGCACTGTTGCAAATAACCACGAATGGTAAGCTGAAGACTGTTTTAGCTAAAGGTGCAGCATATGAATCCTTTCCATGGTCGGCATTTTCAGGGCGAAATCATTCTTTGGGCTGTGCGCTGGTATTGTAAATATGGCATTAGCTATCGTGAACTGCAGGAAATGCTCGCTGAACGTGGAGTGAATGTTGATCACACCACAATTTATCGCTGGGTTCAGCGTTATGCTCCAGAAATGGAAAAACGTTTACGTTGGTATTGGCGTAATCCTACAGATCGACATTTATGGCATCTGGATGAAACTTACGTAAAAGTGAATGGCAAATGGGCATATCTATACCGTGCAGTTGACCAACGTGGCCATACTCTTGATTTCTATCTTTCTGCTAGACGAAATACCCATTCAGCTTATTGTTTTCTTGGTAAGATTTTGAATCATGTCAAAAAATGGCAGATTCCACGAGTCATAAACACTGATAAGGCTCATACCTATGGCCGTGCTTTGTCGCGACTAAAACAGGAAGGAAAGTGTCCTGAAGACCTGGACCATCGACAGATTAAATACAAGAATAACGTGATTGAATGTGATCATGGCAAGCTCAAACGGATCATCAAGGCTACGTTGGGATTCAAGTCTATGAAAACGGCTTATGCCACAATTAAAGGAATTGAGGTTATGCGTGCTCTACGCAAAGGACAAGCTTCATTATTTTATAACGGTAATATTCTAGGAGAAGTTTGGCTAGTAAATAGAGTTTTCGGTCTCTAAGCTTTTTTGAAGGGAAAATCATTGACTCAGATCCCTATTTGCAACAGTGCCGTCAAAACAGCAAGTATGCAGTCTTGACCAGGCATCTAGGGGTCGTCTCAGAATTCGGAAAATAAAGCACGCTAAGGCGTAGTCACCCCGTGACTCCCCCGCGCCGATGCAGCGAGCTTCGTTCCGTCTTGCAGTGACGCAATCAGCGGGCAGGAAACGTTCCCTTTCCGCGCATGGCAGGCGCACACCAGTTCAGACAGCACGGCCTCCATGCGTGCCAAGTCGGCCATCTTCTCGCGCACATCCTTGAGCTTGTGCTCGGCCAGGCCGCTGGCTTCCTCGCAATGGGTGCCATCCTCCAGCCGCAGTAGCTCGGCGATTTCGTCCAGGCTAAAGCCCAGCCGCTGGGCCGATTTCACGAACCGCACTCGTGTTACATCCGCCTCGCCATAGCGGCGAATGCTGCCATAGGGCTTGTCTGGCTCCGGCAGCAGGCCCTTGCGCTGGTAGAACCGGATGGTCTCCACATTGACCCCGGCCGCCTTGGCAAAAACGCCAATGGTCAGATTCTCAAAATTAATTTGCATATCGCTTGACTCCGTACATAACTACGGAAGTAAGCTTAAGCTATCCAAACCAAATTTGAAAGGACAAGCGTATGTCTGAACCACAAAACGGGCGCGGCGCGCTCTTCGCCGGTGGGCTGGCCGCCATTCTTGCGTCGGCCTGCTGCCTGGGGCCGCTGGTTTTGATCGCCTTGGGGTTCAGCGGGGCATGGATCGGCAACCTGACGGTATTGGAGCCGTATCGGCCGATCTTCATCGGCGCGGCGCTGGTTGCACTGTTCTTTGCCTGGCGGCGCATCGTCCGACCGACCGCAGCCTGCAAGCCGGGCGAGGTGTGCGCGATTCCGCAAGTGCGCACCACCTACAAGCTCATTTTCTGGTTCGTCGCCGTGTTGGTCTTGGTCGCGCTTGGTTTTCCCTACGTCATGCCATTTTTCTACTAATCAGGAGTTCATCATGAAAAAGCTGTTTGCCTCCCTCGCTCTCGCCGCTTTCGTTGCCCCCGTGTTCGCCGCCACTCAGACCGTCACGCTGTCCGTGCCTGGCATGACCTGCGCCTCTTGCCCGATCACTGTCAAGCACGCGCTTTCCAAGGTTGAGGGCGTGAGCAAGACCGACGTAAGTTTCGACAAGCGCCAGGCCGTCGTCACCTTCGACGATGCCAAGACCAACGTCCAGAAGTTGACCAAGGCGACCGAGGACGCGGGCTATCCGTCCAGCCTCAAACGCTGATCCGTTAACCGAACTCGGGAGCGACACATGGGACTCATCACGCGCATCGCTGGCAAAACCGGCGCGCTCGGCAGCGTCGTTTCCGCGATGGGCTGCGCCGCCTGTTTTCCTGCCATCGCCAGCTTTGGCGCGGCCATCGGACTGGGCTTCTTGAGCCAGTACGAGGGGCTATTCATTGGCATCCTGCTGCCGATGTTCGCCGGCATCACGTTACTCGCCAATGCTATCGCTTGGCTCAATCATCGACAGTGGCGACGCACGGCGCTCGGCACGATAGGCCCGATCTTGGTGCTGGCAGCGGTGTTTTTAATGCGGGCTTACGGCTGGCAGAGCGGTGGACTGCTCTATGTCGGCCTGGCCTTGATGGTTGGGGTGTCGGTCTGGGATTTCATCTCGCCAGCACATCGCCGCTGCGGGCCGGACAGCTGTGAATTGCCAGAACAACGTGGCTGACGGCAACAGCCGTAGCCACCACAGAAAAGGAAAAATACATGACCACCCTGAAAATCACCGGGATGACCTGCGACTCGTGCGCGGCTCACGTCAAGGAAGCCTTGGAGAAAGTGCCCGGCGTGCAATCGGCGCTGGTGTCCTATCCGAAGGGCACAGCGCAACTCGCCATTGAGGCGGGCACGTCATCGGATGCGCTGACTACCGCCGTGGCCGGACTGGGCTACGAGGCAACGCTTGCCGATGCGCCACCGACGGACAACCGCGCCGGCCTGCTCGACAAGATGCGCGGCTGGATAGGGGCCGCTGATAAGCCCAGTGGCAACGAACGCCCGTTGCAGGTCGTCGTCATTGGTAGCGGTGGCGCGGCAATGGCGGCAGCACTGAAGGCCGTCGAGCAAGGCGCGCACGTCTCGCTGATCGAGCGCGGCACCATCGGCGGCACCTGCGTCAACGTCGGCTGCGTGCCGTCCAAGATCATGATTCGCGCCGCCCACATCGCCCATTTACGTCGGGAAAGTCCGTTCGACGGCGGTATCGCGGCGACTGTGCCTGCGATTGACCGCAGCAAACTACTGGCCCAGCAGCAGGCGCGCGTCGAAGAACTGCGCCATGCCAAGTACGAAGGCATTCTGGACGGCAACCCGGCCATCACCGTTGTACATGGTGAGGCGCGTTTCAAGGATGAGCAGAGCCTGGTCGTCCGTTTAAACGATGGTGGCGAGCGCGTGGTAGCTTTCGACCGCTGCTTAGTCGCCACGGGTGCCAGCCCGGCCGTGCCGCCGATTCCGGGCCTGAAAGAGTCACCCTACTGGACTTCGACCGAGGCCCTGGTCAGCGACACCCTTCCCGAACGCCTAGCCGTGATCGGCTCGTCGGTGGTCGCGCTGGAACTGGCGCAAGCCTTCGCCCGGCTGGGCAGCCAGGTCACGATCCTAGCTCGCAACACGCTGTTCTTCCGCGACGACCCGGCCATCGGCGAGGCCGTTACAGCCGCGTTCCGTGCCGAAGGGATCAAGGTATTGGAACACACGCAAGCCAGCCAGGTCGCGCATGTGGACGGCGAATTCGTGCTGACCACCGGGTACGGTGAAATACGCGCCGACCAGCTGCTGGTCGCCACTGGCAGGGCACCGAACACGCGCAGCCTGGCATTGGAAGCGGCGGGAGTCGCTGCCAATGCGCAGGGGGCCATCGTCATCGACAAGGGCATGCGCACCAGTACGCCACACATTTATGCGGCTGGCGACTGCACCGACCAGCCTCAGTTCGTCTATGTGGCGGCAGCGGCCGGCACCCGTGCTGCGATCAACATGACTGGCGGCGATGCGGCCCTGGACCTGACCTCAATGCCGGCCGTGGTATTCACCGACCCGCAGGTCGCCACCGTGGGCTACAGCGAGGCGGAAGCACATCACGACGGGATCGAGACCGACAGTCGCACCTTGACCTTGGACAACGTGCCGCGTGCGCTTGCCAACTTCGACACACGCGGCTTCATCAAGCTGGTCATCGAGGAAGGTAGCGGACGGCTCATCGGCGTGCAAGCGGTGGCCCCGGAAGCGGGTGAACTGATCCAGACGGCGGTGCTCGCCATTCGCAACCGTATGACCGTGCAGGAACTGGCCGACCAATTGTTCCCCTACCTGACCATGGTCGAAGGGCTGAAGCTCGCGGCGCAGACCTTCAGCAAGGACGTGAAGCAGCTTTCGTGCTGCGCCGGATGAGGAAAAGGAGGTGTTCAATGAGCGCCTACACAGTGTCCCGGCTGGCCCTTGATGCCGGGGTGAGCGTGCATATCGTGCGCGACTACCTGCTGCGCGGATTGCTACGGCCGGTCGCGTGCACCACGGGCGGCTACGGCTTGTTCGATGACACCGCGTTGCAACGGCTGCGCTTTGTACGGGCTGCCTTCGAAGCGGGTATCGGCCTGGACGCACTGGCGCGGCTGTGCCGGGCGCTGGATGCTGCGGACGGTGACGGTGCGTCTGCGCAGCTTGCCGTGTTGCGGCAACTCGTCGAGCGTCGGCGCGAGGCCCTGGCCAGCCTCGAAATGCAACTGGCCGCCATGCCAACCGAACCGGCACAGCACGCGGAGAGTCTGCCATGAACAGCCCAGAGCACTTGCCGTCTGAGACGCACAAACCGATCACCGGCTACTTGTGGGGCGCGCTGGCCGTGCTCACCTGTCCCTGCCATTTGCCGATTCTCGCCATTGTGCTAGCCGGCACGACGGCCGGCGCGTTCATCGGGGAGCACTGGGGTATTGCAGCCCTCACGCTGACCGGCTTGTTTGTCCTGTCTGTGACGCGGCTGCTGCGGGCCTTCAAGGGAAGATCATGACCGCTTCCCAGCCAGCCGAGAGTGGGCAGCTTTGAGCTTCGCTACCAATCTGGAGGAGTACCACCATGAACGCAAACGCCCCGAACACTGCCAGTTGCACCACCTGCTGCGTATGCTGCAAAGAAATTCCGCTCGATGCCGCCTTCACCCCGGAAGGCGCGGAATACGTCGAACATTTCTGCGGGCTGGATTGCTATGAACGCTTCCAGGCACGCGCCAAGGCCGCGACAGAATCTGACATTGCGCCTGTCCCTGGCGGTTCGCAGCCGTCAGATTGAAGCATGGTCTATTAATACATTTATTATTAGATCACTCTGCTAAAAATTTTAGTTAGACCACCTAAGCAATTTAAGTTTAATAAGTTTAATAAGTTTAATAAGTTTAATAAGTTTAATAAGTTTAATAAGTTTAATAAGTTTAACTGCTATAAAGTGGTATTGTTCACTAGTACACTCATTTATGAAGGATTAAAGGTAACCATCCGATAAAGCACCCAACACATCCCTCGCTTCAGTAGCTTTGCAGTAAGTACTAAATTCAAATCCCGTATGTAGATATATTCGCCTTTTGGATGGAGAACAAGCTCTGCACCACCAAAGCCCACATTTATTACATTGCCTTACCCTGCAACGTTTAATCCATCCATTACAGCAATACTACCCGTTCACATTACTTTATCTCGGCTGATAATCAGCGTAGTAACTTTAGCCAATCTCGCTGCAATTTCCATGTCAGGAATTTGTCCACTTATTCCAATGATGATGAGAACTGCAGCATTGACTTAGATCGCCAGTGCTCAGTACTGGCCATCATGTAGCTTTTATCGCTTTAGCGCCTTAACTTATTTAAGTGGCGTAACTTGCATAACTTATGCATCCTATTTAAGTGATGTAAGTTATAGTATTCCGTGTCAGGAATCTGTCTACTTATCAGCGTCCGCGGAACTGCAGGATTTCTGGCTTTGTTGTTCGCAACGAGGGCTAACTCTGGAGTTCCGTATAAGGCATAATCAATAACGACGCCTGATGCGAACATAGCGATTGGGCTGAAACGGAAGGTATCAGGAGCAATCGCTTTGGCAGAATTCCCCAAGGTGCTCACAATAAGATTCACATTGATGAAATCTGGCTTTCTACTCAGCCCATGGATATGCGAGCAGTTACTTATACTGCTCTTTCTCATGTCCTAAAAGCCTTTGACCATGTCAAATCGCAACATTGAGGTTATCTTGTTTTGGAATAAGCGTGGTCATTGTATGAAAGTGTTGATACATGATGGACTGGGTATTCAAAGCTCTACGGTTGAAACAAGCAACATTTCACTGGACTCAAACTCATCATAGTGAAACAATTACAAGCATTGATTCAGAGTTTCGCTTGATAAAGAATTTGACAATGTGCATCAAACATCATGACATCAATTCAGTCAGCCAAGCTGAATAGCCTAGATCCGTGTCTGTGCAGAAAAGGACGCCTTCATATAAAATAACTCAAATAGATAAATTACCACCACACTGCTAGAGCCTGAGCTGAATTTAAAAATATCTATAGGGTTCACCGGGGACTTACAGTAAATTTAACTTGGATAAAAAATATCCCCCTTAAAAAAGTGGGATATTTTTAATTTATTTATTTATTTAATATTTCTTTTAATTCATCTGCACTATATGTCGATAAATTTTCTATAGCTGCTCGAACAATACTTGAACGATTTATTCTTGCATTTTGCCCTTTTACAACCAGCTCATCAATTAGTTTACTAATATCTTCATTGAGAGAAAAAGTGTAACGAATAAATTTTTTTTCACTTGATTCTAAAGCCTTTACCCTCTTTTCTGCACCAGATATAAATGCATCTAACATTTTATCTTGTTCAGTAGGTTCAGGTTTTTTGTTTAGCCCAGTTAAACCAGCCATAGTTATACTCCTAAAAACTCTCTTGCAATACTTTCAATTTCAGCTTTCGCTTTAGGATCACTATTTACTTCAAAAACCGAAAGCCCATTTTCATCTGCATCATCATAAACATTTCGATTTGTTGTGATTGAATTCAATGCATCAATACCAAATGATTTGCATGCCTCTTTTGCATCTAAAATTCTTTGAACTTGAGAAGGAAGAGTTGGACACTGAGTAATAATTGCTCTAGCTTTCAGATTTGGATTTACTGTCTTTGCTAATTTTAAAACTTGTTCCATATGATCTAAAGTTTTTAGATCTCTTCGTTTGGGTCTAAACGGCAATAACATATGTGTAGCTATAGTCATTGCTGAACGTAATGCTTCAGAATCCTGTCCACCTGCATCAATGATAATATCTTGGTATCTTTTATCTAAATCTTTTAAAACTGAACGTATATTCCCTGATGCTTGTACTGATGGAATATTATTTAATTCATCGTTTTCATCTCTTTCTTTGACCCAATCTGTTGTTGTTCCTTGAGGGTCAGCATCTAATAAGAGGACGTCTCTTTGACTTTGTTGTAAGTAAACTGCAAGATTTTGAGCTAAACAGCTTTTACCAGCACCGCCTTTTTCACCACCAACTAAGATAATCATAATTTATGTAAGTTACGTAAGTTTGTTTGTGTATAATTTAACGGTGATTTATGAAGTAATCAACTATCATGAAAAAAAAAATTAAAAAAAAGTTATCCACAAAAGAATGGTCTTTTTGAATTTATATATATTTATTTAAATTTATTATTTATATCTCTGCTCAAAGCTTGACTAGCAAAGGGATACAGGAAGTATATGTTGACAAATTCCTACCAATAAGTTGACTTTTTCCTGTTTCTGAGTTGACATATTCCTACCAATAAGTTGACTTTTTCCTGTTTCTAAGTTGACAAATTCTGTGCATAAGTTGACAAATTCTTTTATTAAAAATACTTTCATTTGTGGACGTTAAGTAGTATTGTCAATATATCTATTTATAACATTTTCCTTAATATATCTCCCTATGAGTAACATAGTATATAAAGATAATAATTTGGTTGAAGCATCGTATTCACTAAATCTATCTGAGCAAAGGCTAATATTAATTGCGATCATTGCTGCTCGAGAAATTGAGAAAGAACTTACTTCTGATACTATACTTACGATTCATGCTTCTGAATACATGAAACAGTTTAATTTAGGACGTCAAGCATCTTATGAAGCGTTACAATCTGCATGTGATAATCTTTTTGAACGGCATTTGAATTATAAAGCAGTAGATCCTATAACTGGAAAAATAGGAATATACAAAAGTAGGTGGGTTTCAAAAGTTGGTTATGTTAAGGAAGAGGGATGCGTCCAACTAATTTTTGCACCAGATATTATCCCCTTATTTGTAAAACTTGAAGAAAAGTTCACAAGATATGAACTTAAACAAATCTCACCACTTACAAGCATTTATGCTATTCGCCTGTATGAGTTACTCATACGTTGGAGATCAACTGGTAAGTTATATATTTCTATAGATGAGCTTAGATCAAAACTCGGATTGATAGAAGATGAATATAAAAAGATGGGAGACTTTAAAAAAAGGGTTCTTACCGTAGCTTTAAATCAAATTAACAAATTTACGGATATTACTGTTTCTTATATACAAAAAAAGGAGGGAAGAAATATTTCAGAATTACATTTCATGTTTGAAGAAAAAGAACAAAATAAAACGAGTACAAGTGCTCCTTTAGAGCCAACTTATAAATTGACAGCTAAGCAATGTATATTCTTTGCTAAAAAGCTATGTGATATTACTAACTATCCAAAATTTGGTAATGATTTCGCACATCGTGGAGAGACTCTAGAAGACTTTCAGGAAAGGATATCAAGTGATCTTCTTGATAGCGATAATGTTAGAAAGTATTTTTCTTATTTGTTAGAAGTTGGTTATGCTCCTAAATACAAGAAGTAACCCTTTAGTTAATTGTCACTTTAAACAAAAGACCACGCCCTCTGGTAATCCTCCCATAAATAACCGAAGTTAAAAGTAGAGGTTAAGCAGCCATTAGAGGTGGCTTTCCTTTGTTAGCTTGATGTGGTCTTTCATGGTTGTAATGCCACAACCAGTTTGTTGCATAATCTTGTACTTCATCCAAAGTATCAAATAAATGCTTGCTCAGCCAACTATAACGTATGGTCCGATTATAGCGTTCAATATACGCATTCTGCTGTGGCTTACCCGGTTGAATATATTCAATACGAATACCGTGCTCAGTAGCCCAGCGCACAAATTCGTGACTGATAAATTCGGGACCATTATCGCATCGGATCACTAACGGTTTTTCTCTCCACTCCAGCAATTGATTCAACGTACGAATAACCCTGATTGTGGGCAATGAGAACCCTGCTTCAATGGCTAGGCCTTCGCGGCGGTAATCATCAATCACATTCAATAATCGAAACTTGCGACCATCGGAAAGCTGATCATGCATAAAATCTAATGACCAAACCTGATTTTCTCGGATTGGTTCTTTCAATGGTTCAGGCGCATGCCGTTTTAGTCTTCTTCTCGGTTTAATACGCAGATTCAGTGCCAACTCACAGTAAATGCGGTAAACCCGCTTGTGATTCCAGCAGCAACTCTCAACATGCCGTAAATACGAGAAGCACAAACCAAAGCCCCAATCGGAATTTTCCTCAGTGAGTTCAATGAGCTGTTCAGCAATGAGTGCATTGTCATCGCTGAGATTGGCTTGATAGCGGTAGCAGGTTTCACTAATGCCAAATGCTTTACAAGCCAAACGAATACTAATGGCATGCTGGGCAACTGCCTGTTGTGCCATCTTACGCCGGCAAGATGGCTTTACCCTTGCGCAGCAGTGCTGCTCATTGCCATCGCTTCCTGGATGATTTCGGCCTTTAATCGCTCTTCCGCATACATCTTTTTAAGTCTGGTATTTTCGGCTTCTAGCTCTTTCAGTCGAGCCATTAATGATGTATCCATACCACCATATTTGGCACGCCATTTATAAAAGGTAGCATTACTCATGCCGTGTTCACGGCAAAGGGTCGCTACAGGTGTGCCAGATTCTGCCTGTTTCAAGATGGACATGATCTGACTGTCAGTAAATTTAGATGTTTTCATGCAGAATCTCCTGCTCGTATCTTAAGAGAAAATTCTACTTTTAGATCCTATTTTTTTTAGGGGGGATTACCCTCTCATACTAAGTTTTTAATTAAGATTGCTTTCATGTGATTTTAATATGAATTAGCATAAGTTACATAACTTATGCTGGTTAAGTAACCACCTATCCTGCCTTTATAATTTATTGCTGCAGTTCTCATCATCATTGGAATAAGTGGACAGATTCCTGACACGGAATACTATAACTGAGGTCACCTAAATAGGATGCATAAATTATGTAAGTTACGCCACTTAAATAAGTTAAGGCGCTAAAGCGATAAAAGCTACATGATGGTCAGTACTGAGCACTGGCGATCTAAGTCAATGCTGCAGTTCTCATCATCATTGGAATAAGTGGACAAATTCCTGACATGGAAATTGCAGCGAGATTGGCTAAAGTTACTGCGCTGATTATCAGCCGAGATGTCGTTATTGATTATGCCTTATACGGAACTCCAGAGTTAGCCCTCGTTGCGAACAACAAAGCCAGAAATCCTGCAGTTCCGCGGACGCTGATAAGTAGACAGATTCCTGACACGGAATACTATAACTTACATCACTTAAATAGGATGCATAAGTTATGCAAGTTACGCCACTTAAATAAGTTAAGGCGCTAAAGCGATAAAAGCTACATGATGGTCAGTACTGAGCACTGGCGATCTAAGTCAATGCTGCAGTTCTCATCATCATTGGAATAAGTGGACAAATTCCTGACATGGAAATTGCAGCGAGATTGGCTAAAGTTACTGCGCTGATTATCAGCCGAGATGTCGTTATTGATTATGCCTTATACGGAACTCCAGAGTTAGCCCTCGTTGCGAACAACAAAGCCAGAAATCCTGCAGTTCCGCGGACGCTGATAAGTAGACAGATTCCTGACACGGAATACTATAACTTACATCACTTAAATAGGATGCATAAGTTATGCAAGTTACGCCACTTAAATAAGTTAAGGCGCTAAAGCGATAAAAGCTACATGATGGCCAGTACTGAGCACTGGCGATCTAAGTCAATGCTGCAGTTCTCATCATCATTGGAATAAGTGGACAAATTCCTGACATGGAAATTGCAGCGAGATTGGCTAAAGTTACTGCACTGATTATCAGTCGAGATGTCGTTATTGATTATGCCTTATACGGAACTCCAGAATTAGCCCTCGTTGCGAACAACAAAGCAGAAATCCTGCAGTTCCGCGGACGCTGATAAGTAGACAGATTCCTGACACGGAATACTATAACTTACATCACTTAAATAGGATGCATAAGTTGTGTAAGTTACGCCACTTAAATAAGTTAAGGCGCTAAAGCGATAAAAGCTACATGATGGCCAGTACTGAGCACTGGCGATCTAAGTCAATGCTGCAGTTCTCATCATCATTGGAATAAGTGGACAAATTCCTGACATGGAAATTGCAGCGAGATTGGCTAAAGTTACTGCGCTGATTATCAGCCGAGATGTCGTTATTGATTATGCCTTATACGGAACTCCAGAGTTAGCCCTCGTTGCGAACAACAAAGCCAGAAATCCTGCAGTTCCGCGGACGCTGATAAGTAGACAGATTCCTGACACGGAATACTATAACTTACATCACTTAAATAGGATGCATAAGTTATGCAAGTTACGCCACTTAAATAAGTTAAGGCGCTAAAGCGATAAAAGCTACATGATGGCCAGTACTGAGCACTGGCGATCTAAGTCAATGCTGCAGTTCTCATCATCATTGGAATAAGTGGACAAATTCCTGACATGGAAATTGCAGCGAGATTGGCTAAAGTTACTGCACTGATTATCAGTCGAGATGTCGTTATTGATTATGCCTTATACGGAACTCCAGAATTAGCCCTCGTTGCGAACAACAAAGCAGAAATCCTGCAGTTCCGCGGACGCTGATAAGTAGACAGATTCCTGACACGGAATACTATAACTTACATCACTTAAATAGGATGCATAAGTTTTGTAAGTTACGCCACTTAAATAAGTTAAGGCGCTAAAGCGATAAAAGCTACATGATGGTCAGTACTGAGCACTGGCGATCTAAGTCAATGCTGCAGTTCTCATCATCATTGGAATAAGTGGACAAATTCCTGACATGGAAATTGCAGCGAGATTGGCTAAAGTTACTGCGCTGATTATCAGCCGAGATGTCGTTATTGATTATGCCTTATACGGAACTCCAGAGTTAGCCCTCGTTGCGAACAACAAAGCCAGAAATCCTGCAGTTCCGCGGACGCTGATAAGTAGACAGATTCCTGACACGGAATACTATAACTTACATCACTTAAATAGGATGCATAAGTTATGCAAGTTACGCCACTTAAATAAGTTAAGGCGCTAAAGCGATAAAAGCTACATGATGGCCAGTACTGAGCACTGGCGATCTAAGTCAATGCTGCAGTTCTCATCATCATTGGAATAAGTGGACAAATTCCTGACATGGAAATTGCAGCGAGATTGGCTAAAGTTACTGCACTGATTATCAGTCGAGATGTCGTTATTGATTATGCCTTATACGGAACTCCAGAATTAGCCCTCGTTGCGAACAACAAAGCAGAAATCCTGCAGTTCCGCGGACGCTGATAAGTAGACAGATTCCTGACACGGAATACTATAACTTACATCACTTAAATAGGATGCATAAGTTATGCAAGTTACGCCACTTAAATAAGTTAAGGCGCTAAAGCGATAAAAGCTACATGATGGCCAGTACTGAGCACTGGCGATCTAAGTCAATGCTGCAGTTCTCATCATCATTGGAATAAGTGGACAAATTCCTGACATGGAAATTGCAGCGAGATTGGCTAAAGTTACTGCGCTGATTATCAGCCGAGATGTCGTTATTGATTATGCCTTATACGGAACTCCAGAGTTAGCCCTCGTTGCGAACAACAAAGCAGAAATCCTGCAGTTCCGCGGACGCTGATAAGTAGACAGATTCCTGACACGGAATACTATAACTGAGGTCACCTAAATAGGATGCATAAATTATGTAAGTTACGCCACTTAAATAAGTTAAGGCGCTAAAGCGATAAAAGCTACATGATGGTCAGTACTGAGCACTGGCGATCTAAGTCAATGCTGCAGTTCTCATCATCATTGGAATAAGTGGACAAATTCCTGACATGGAAATTGCAGCGAGATTGGCTAAAGTTACTGCGCTGATTATCAGCCGAGATGTCGTTATTGATTATGCCTTATACGGAACTCCAGAGTTAGCCCTCGTTGCGAACAACAAAGCCAGAAATCCTGCAGTTCCGCGGACGCTGATAAGTAGACAGATTCCTGACACGGAATACTATAACTTACATCACTTAAATAGGATGCATAAGTTATGCAAGTTACGCCACTTAAATAAGTTAAGGCGCTAAAGCGATAAAAGCTACATGATGGTCAGTACTGAGCACTGGCGATCTAAGTCAATGCTGCAGTTCTCATCATCATTGGAATAAGTGGACAAATTCCTGACATGGAATACTATAACTGAGGTCACTTAAATGGGATGCATAAGTTATGTAAGTTACGCCACTTAAATAAGTTGAGGTGCTAAAGCGATAAAAGTGGCACTGTTGGAAATATAGATTTAAGTCGATGATTTTTCCTTTAAAAAAAGTACTTAAAGACGGCTTTGTTGCACAAAGCTGTTTGTAAGGTCTGATTCAGCAATATAATTTCCGAATGAAGAAGCCAGCAACTAAAATCTACCGTACAACGAATTGGTCCGCATATAAACTCAGTGCGAGAAACTTTCAGAGCCAAGTGAATGAGATAACACTAAATATAAAAAAAATGGAAGAATAATTTACTAAGTTATTGTTTTTAAGTTGATCCTTGTTTTATATGGGGGTGATAATAACTTCTGATTACTAGTTTTTACCTTAAATATACCGATTGAAAGATTCATTTAAAGGCTATGAATACATGAGTTTTACAGTTTGGCTAGGTCAGCATGAGTACTTTTCACAAGATTTAAGATCGACCATGAACGTGATTAAGTTATAGGGGATTGATGAAATAGTTTTTATGAATTTCTGGCTTTCTGGGCTGATTTTATCAAATTCATGTCTATGCAAAATTGCGACATATTTCTCGTGCTGGTAGTTATCCAGAGTTTGGTCTGCATCTATCCATAGTGCAGACCTTTTTTTGGTGACAGTTTTTTCTTAGTGATTTTCGATCTGGATGTAGTGATTTCACGTTTGCAGAATATATCTTGGCGGTGATCCATCTAATATTCGTGATTATAAAGAGAGCTAATTCACAGGTTCTACAGATTATGTAGCGACTAACTATATCAAAGTCTATTTGCAGTTGATGGTTGGCGCTTAGTTTATATTTACGCTTAGGTTTCAGTTAAAAAATCAATATTCTGTTGAATCCGTGATTGAATCATCTGTAGGGTAGATTCTCGAATTTGATGGGGATACAGGCGCTGCGCAATTTGACTAAATTGAAGTGCAATTTCACGCATGGTCAAGATGATCTCATCGACTTCTAGAGTAGTCAGATTAGCTTCTGAAGTACCGAGTTTATGTATGTCATTTCGGGAAATATTGAGCGCTTCTCCCATAATGTCCATTTGATGATAACCACCTGGACCCTCGCAGAAGGTCACATCATAGGCTGGAGCCAATTTCCATTGACCATTTTTCTCCATGAGAAATGAAAAGTTCTTAGTATGGTCATCCCGATTATTGAAAAGCACATTAAACACAGCACGTTTAAAAGCATGCAATCTTTCTCGTACATCTTGCGTACACATCAAGGTTGCCCGGAGAAAATTGCGATAGTCTAGGCTACCTGGAACTTTATAGTCTGCTCCTGTATATGCAGCCAAACTCTGCATTGGAATCCGCATACCATTTTGACGATCGAATCGTTTAGAAGCAAAAGCCGTTAAACCATTGGGCAAATTAAAGAAATGGGTATCTGGAGTCTCAATTGCACAAAGTCGCAAACATTCTGCATAGACGGCTTCAATGGCGCAGACTTCAGGATGCTCTTGCTGAGCAGGAAACTTAATCAGCCAGGCTTCATGTTGATCAGAATCTTGAGTCGAAAACTCTAAATTGACAGGATCTCGGTAAACCAACGCTTTTGGTCTGGCACCTTGAGGGGAGCCACCCATGACCAATAAATGCTGTAGAAATTCACCACCTTCACCTTTGAGTACTTCTTGAACTTCCTGGGCTAGTTGTTGTAAAGGGATATTTTCTGAGGTTTGCATGTCAGCAACACAAGGTTCAAAGGAGAGGGCACCCATTGCGTGACTACTAATATAGGTCAGACGCTCCAAAGGTCCAATTCGTGCTGAATTTAAGCCAATTTTTTTGAAATATCGATCCATCAACATCATGCCCCAACCATCTGGTAAAGCGTCATAGACTGGACCTGGGAGTCCCATTTGATGAGTAGGAAAACCTTGTCTGAATGGTAGACCTTTTAAAGGCAGCAAGTAAGAAGAGAGCTCAACACCTTGCTGTATTGCTTCTGGACTATATTCAAAAGCAATGGTGGGTCTACCTGTCGTGGCTGTTGAACTAATCAGCGTTCCCCATAACCATGATTCGCCCCAACCGTTGTAATAAACATTAAGTCTATTGAGCATTATCCCTTCCTCTTAATACGGTGGCGCTTACTTTGACTCTCATAGCGAAGAATGTCATTCACACTGTTAAGCTGAGGTTTAAATAGTTCCTGAAGTTCGTTTAATCGACCCAAGACCATTGCAATACGGACTAAATTTTCAACAGATACATTTCGTCCCGCTTCAAGATTCGAAACTGTATTCACGCCGACACCAGCGCGTGCTGCTACCTCAGCTTGAGACATCTCCAGAAAGAGTCGTTGCTTACGTAAACGCTCACCTAAAAGAGTCACAACTTCTTCTGGTTTAGTGAAATATAAATCCATTAAATTGGGTCTTAAGAATGAATAATTTAATTAAATCACAAAATAATGGAATTAATCTATAGCTATAGTGTGGCTAAGGAGGGCTTTGTTGCACAGCACATCAGAAGGGTAGGTATAGTCCTTGGGTATCGGTTACAGAAAATCATCAGGATGTACTTTGACTGATTGTTGATACGGAGATTTCAGTATTTTCATTTTTCCTAATAGGTCACATTACTTAGAAAGGGTTCTTCGAAAATTAGTTCATACTTTAAAAATCCTATAAATATTGAGGATATTTTCTTAATGCTTTCAATATAGCATGCGGCTATATGTAACTCGAACGGGCTTAATCTGCCTTTCAGTATAAATTTTTTGGGCGTGAGAGGGGAGAGGTGTGAGGGCAAGCAATTTATATCGTGGATACTTCTAAATTACTTATGTAATAGAAGGTGGTAAACATGGATTTAGAGGTAATAACACTAAATATAAAAAAATTGGAAGAATAATTTATTAAATTATTGTTTTTATGTGGTTATTGGTGATGTTATGAATAATAATAACTTTTTTCTTGATGAATTTTACCTAAAAAAATTGATCAGATAATTTTCTTTAAATGTCATGCATACATAAATTTGACAGTTTGAAGGGATCGGTATGTGCATTTTTCACAAGGTTAAAGATCGACCATAAATGTGATAAACGGCAGAGGATCATTGAAAAATGAATGGATTTAAACACTACATGTATGCACGAAAAAAAGTATCGCTGCGGTTCTGCTGACAGGCTGTATTGAGCATTGAATGCAAATGATGTAGTAATTGTCTACAGGCTATAGGACCAGCATGAAGAAGAATGAAATGTAGTTGCCAATTTATAACCTTGGTTGAAAAGCATAGCATTGTTATTCGGAGAAGTGAGGTAAGCCATCCTTCTCTTATTCATTTAAAATGATTCTTACTCAACTGATCTCGACTCATGGGCTGGTTCCAATTAGACGGATAATAACTTCCATCCCCTATCTTTTTCTTACCACATTTCTTGCATTTAATCCCTTCTTTGGAGATTTGATTCAGCATCACTGTTGTCGGTTGAATCAAATCAATGACATAGTTCGTTGGTTCAGGAAAAGCAGAAGAGGCTGCTTTATTGCAAAAGAGAACATTCGGATCAAATGGATTGGATTGCACAAAAGCCATGATACAGCCACAGAGTAATTCACCTGCATGTAATCTGTAACATCCATTCAGGTCATCAGACGAAGATTAATCTGAAATTTAAGCACTAAACGCCATAAATCTATGTATGGGCAGACTTTTTTGAGACATATGTTGATAAACATGCGGCAAGTTACATTGCTTAAAAGTCTATCTAAGTTAACGATCTATTCAATTCTGGATAAGTAATCTGAATATTACGATCCTAAATTACCCGAAGAGTATTAAGATTTCTAAGAATCGTGATTGTTGGTTTATTTGGGAAATTAATCAGTGGATTGAAGCAAAGATGATGGCTCATTAAGGATTGTGGGCTTCGACTACTTAAATTTTAGGTATTTTGAATAAAGCATATTTCAAAAATCTTAATTAATGGATTTAAATTACCATAAAAACCTTCAATATTGGCTTGAATCCATTGTTGTTGAGAGTCAATGCGAGACCAATCAATACCATAACCACAATGAGCAATCAGATGCTCAAAGAAAATCCGTTGTGTACGTCCATTACCTTCACGGAATGGGTGTATGACATTAAGCTCACAATACAAGTCGGCAAGTTGAGGAATCAGTTGTTGTGGTGCTAAGCCTTGAAAGTATTTTTTTTCTTGAAGCGTTTTGAGTAGTTTATTGGTTTCAATTTCAATACGGGAAAAATTACAAAAACGGGTGTCACCTTTGGAAATATCGATTTGTCTTAACTTTCCTGCCCAGTCGTATAAGTCGCCAAAGAGCTGCGCATGAATTGATTTTAAGTATTGTAAGTCGTAAGGTGGTTCAGCATATTCAATTAAGTTACTTGCCAATCCAGACAGTTCTAGTTCAGCTTGTTCTAAAATTTGTTCATCATGAATATTGAGTTTGTTCTTTAGGATATTTGTGCCAGGGTAACAATACAGGCTGTCACCCATTTCCCCATATTTATCCATACATGCACCTGACTAAGTTTCGGGTTGCGAATACTTCTTATATTTTTGCAAGATTTCAGCTTTACTTTGTTGAGTTGTTTGAGCTGTCGTTGTAATGCCTTCAAGCTTTAGGCTGGCTTGATAGTTTTGCGCACGTGTCGCTTGAATATATTTTTTTTTCTGTTCAGTGGTTCTGAGCATTTCGAAACTCCATTGATGCTACACGTGAAGTAAGTATAGCAGAGAATCTTTTTGATCAATGCTGCATACACAGCATTTCAAAATGTAATACAACGGTATTGTTTCATGTAATAACAGAAAACTAAAAAAAAGTGGAAGAATTTTTAAAATTTAGACCACCCATGATAAGTAAACCATATGTATTTGTTGATAATTGTAATTTTGAGAAAATTTAGTTGATAAATTAAATGAATTTTAATATACAAAGATATGCTCATTTTTTATATCGATAAAAATGTTAAAATTTGACTATTTAGTAAAAAATATAGAGATATTTATGGGGCAATTTATCATGCCCTTTTGCTTTGATCGGCCAGATATTCAGATTGAGATGGTGAAAATCAATTCAGAATTATTGAAAATCAAAAAGATTAAACAGAGTCAGAAAGTCGTAGTACAAGCAAAGTTCAAAGTAATCTACGTCAAAATTTGGCAAAAAATTTTGCTATTGATGCAAACGGAGCGAGGATTACGTGTGCATTCTAATTATGTTGCAATCATACAGTTGATACAAAATCTGGATTATTTTATCGAAAAATCACAGCAACATTCATGCTTTGAGAGAAAAGCCCAAAAAGAGTTAGATGCAAAATTTTTTGCTCGATTTTTTAAGCTGACAAAAAATTCAATAAAAGATCAACTCATACCAAATTGTGCGGATTTAAATGAATTTTACACATACAACTCGATAAAAATTTAATTGAAAATGAATATGCAAATGACTGAACGAGAAAAGCGATTTTTAGAGTTAGCAGAAGAATTTCAACAAGATTATTGTCTGCTACGTGATGAAGTTGTGAATACACAATTTCTCGATCTATCAGATGATTTGTATGAAAAAGTTCATGCGCTATATGAGAAGGCGCAACAGATATACGGCTATATATCTAGTACGAGGCAAATTGGTAATTATTATTTGCTAGCTTGTTTAAGTTATTTTGCATCTCCTGATACTAGTAATACGCAAAATTTAACGTCTCAACGTTATCTGATTCTGCAAGCAAGTTTTTTAACTTATCGACATTACCAAGATTTTTCAAAAATTCCTAAAGGTGAGAATAAGAAAAAACAGGTCTGTGATCTCTTGCGTTATGTATCACGATATGTGCTGCATTCTAGTAATGCTGAATTATTTGAAGAATGCAGTAAGCTATTAAATCGTTATGTCATGTACGAACGTAGCTTGAAAAACGAGGATCGTAATCAACTTTTTAATATTAATGATTTTCAAGAAATAAAAGTAATTGAATATTTATCGGCACTATTGATCATATTTATACGACTAGATGATCGTAGTGTTGTTCATCGTCAACGTAAGTCAAAAGAACGGAAAGCTTTACAATGGCCAACTAAAAACGAAGTCAGAATATTTCGTGAAATAAAATCAGGTAAGCAAGAAGATGTCGGATATAACGCAAAAATCAGTTTTCATGATGCCTCTCTTCACAAAGATGAAGATGGTGAAATTGAGCTTGCAGACGCTGAAGTAGAGTTATATTCAGAAGATGAAAAGACTAAACAATTTAATCATATAATTAGTGATTATGTTGCGCATTACACGCGTCATCGCCAACGCCGGCATGCTCCATTTATTACAAATCCTCATTATTTAGCGCCGGACGTACTGAAGCAAGTTGTATATGTACTAAGAGCCGAATTATTTGGAAACTGGAAAGATGCTGCAATAGCTGCTGCATGTTTATTATCACTGTTGACAGGATTATCACCCGTTGCACTGATGAATTTTAACGAGCTTATTCAAGATGGAATTTTGATCCAGAATGGTTCAAGTAGACGTCGCGAATATTTACTCAAATTAAATCTTAAAATTACAGAGCAGAAGATTAAGAGCTTAAATCATGTGCGATGGAATGAAGAGATGTCGCATCAACTACATCTACCTGCGGCATGGTTTGACTACATCGAGCAAGGAGATAATCCATCTATATCTTCAGCTTATATTAATACCAAGCTTAAGAAATGGCTTGATAATCAGTTTGTAGGTTCGATCACCGTTGAAAAACTTCAAGCACAATTATATTTTCATATATGTTATGAAACATTTAATGAATATCTTGCACATGTGATCGCGGGCCGGGATAGTCAGCATCATATGCCCGGTATTTTTTATGGCGGGCTTCCAAAGGCTCAACTGGATACTACATATCTTTGCTATTTAGAAACAGTGCTTACACCGCATTCTGCTCAATTTGATGAAGACACAGCAGAACTTAATATATTGCAACAAAAATTTAAAATTAGATCTGCTTTATCTATAGGTCGGATAGGGAGCCAACTTGCACTTGCACCAAATTTCGTACAAGAGCAATTTAATTACTTACATAAGCACTGTGAAGAGAATATTCAAAAACATAAACATATCATTAATCAACTGAATGCATATGCCTGCTGGATGTGGCATGTTAGTTTGTTGTGTTTAACAAATCGACCTAAAGAAAGTCTGTTGGGTCAATTGGATGATTACTGTTTTGAACTCAAGCTTTTATATGTGAATGATAAGAAAAATAGTAAGGCAAGAAAGGATGGTCGCTTTATCCCATTATCTGATTTTTTCATCAAAGCATTGCAAAATTACACTACTTTTTTAGAACAAATTATTGAAGCATACGGTTTATTTTTTAGACAAGTCTTTGTAAAGAAGAAAATTACTATAAATGATCTTTTTGGAATGGTCCTAGTTAGTAACGAGAGCCTTCCGATGACTGTCAAAGAGTGGCAGAGTAAAAAAATTAAGTTAATCCCGTTATCAAGGAGCTGGGTAAATGCCTATATGCGAGAGATTTTTCCCAGAAATATGTATTCAAATTGGTTACGCCATTTTGATATGAATTTTTTGATGCATGAGCAGCAAGAGGGTAAACCAGCATTAGCTTTTCACTTAATTCAGGCCCTGTATGGTCATGACCAACGTGACCGAGAGGCTTTTCATCCGCATTCTTCACTTATCCCGAATGTCTATGTACAGCAAGCCCGCCAGCAATTGCAAGATAATGTCAAATCTTTATCGATTAAACACTTAGAGCGAAAATAGTTGTATGCAAAAAATCAAAGAACTAATAAAACCACAACTAGATGATCTATTTGTTGATATTCATAAAATGGTGAAAAAGTCGCTAGATAGACAGCCTTCTCCACCTGAAGTATTGACGAAAGAAATGCAGCAAAAACTTGATCAGCAGATCGCTGAAAAATGGCATGACATTAAAGATAGTGTTGATTGTTTGAGTCAAAAGTTGAGCCGAGACGAACAATCAAAACTGATGCAATTTACTGAAGATGAATTTAATAAAAGAAGGAAGCAATTCAACCAGAATGTAGATAAAAAATCATACAGAATTAAGCTAAATCCACATACTAAACGGATCGTACTGCCTAGAAAAATTGAGAGTACAGAGTCACGGTTAGAACAGGGGCATCTACATATCCATGTACTTAAGGAATTAAGGCAGTATTGGCAAGATTCATTTGAATATTGGAATGAACCAAAGTACTTATGGGGAAATTTATGCTTAAGTTTTATATATATTTCAGGCTGTGCAGATGAACAGCATTTGATTGCTATTCAGAAGCAATTGCAGGAGGCCATTGAGCTTGGTACAGATCTGAATTGTTTTCGGTTATACCATTCGGACTACAAAAAAATCACTAATCCATTGTTACTACATTATCGTGTTGAAAACTCTCAATATGGCAACGATGTAGAACAGGGAAAGTTGTACCAATGGAAACATGTTTTTTTTAACCCATATGCGCAGTTCATTTTGCAATATTTAAAAAAGTTGAAAGCTACTCAGAAAGAATTTTGTCTGCAACATTCAGTTGAAGATTGTATTTTAGAAAGCTTGAGTAAGATAGGCAGGAAAAAAAGTCTTGGGGATCTGCAATATCAAATTAAACGCCGTGGATTTCGTGCATTTAATGATGTGCAAATGGTACTCGAATTTAATCCAAACCTCAGCATAGATATATTTTTGAGTAATGTGCTTCAGCAAGAGATTAATACTGTTGCTTTAAGGCCATCCGAATTTAGATTGCTGTGGAATAATGATTACAATCAAGTCACAGAACCAGATAATCGCCCTATTCATTTTGAACAAGAGCAGTTACTTCCTGAAGTTCCGACTGTTCAAAGCAAATTACAAACGATTCCGTATGAGTTGATGTTGTTTGGTCAAAAGAAACGTAAAGGTCAAAAAGTTGAGCGTTTAGATAAAAAGAGGAATAAAGAAGAACGCACGCTACGTTTTTGGCAAGAAACTAGAAGGGTGTTAGAGGAGAAGATAGTTGATGCTAATACGGAGGAAAAGTCTTTAATTGATGCTCAACTACGCTTAATTCACTGGTTAATGCATTTAAAAAAACGAGGGCTTCAATTATCAACTATTGAAAGCTACTTAGGATCGTTTGGCAAAGAATTTATATTTGAGATTTGGCTCAATAAATTAGATTTAAAGCAACAATCCATAGATGACTATGAGGATTTATATCGGCAGCTATTGAAATACAGCAGTGAACGTGATGAAAAAGCAGTTCAACGAGATTCGGTGAAAGGAAAAACCTCTCGTAAGATGCACCAAAGCGCAGAATACCGTTTTGGTCGCCTAAAAGATTTTCATCAATTCTGTATAGAGAATTATGATGCTCCAGGGGTATTGGTGTTACAGAATTCAAGTTTTAAGCATTTACAAATTTGCAATGCACGGCTAGTGAGTCCTTTGCTATTTGGCAAATTATTGGAAAAACTAGAAAATTTAAGTCAAGAGCCAACGGCATCAGAGTGGGTCGATCATCTGAGTTGTTTAAAGCTGATGTATTTACTAAGTTATAGAACTGGACTTCGATTAAATGAAGTTCGTTGTCTTAAAATACAAGATATTATTTGCCCAGAGCTACTTTATAAAGAAAAAGAAAATACAGTTTTTAATAATATCACGCTTCATATCCAAGACAATTCATATCGCCGTCTGAAAACGCGAAGTGCGAATCGTCAAATACCATTGAAAATTGCATTGTCAGAACATGAGTTTTTAGTAGTACAACGTTACATACAACATCGTTATGAGCAATATTTGGTTAATCAGCAGGATGATCAACTTTTTAGTGTGAATCATCGTGTATTAACTGATCAATGTATCAGCAAAATTACAGTAGATTTGTTTAGTCAAATATTAGGTATGCATCATGGCTTTAGTTTTCATACATTACGCCACAGTGCTGCTAACTATCTAGCAATAACTTTGCTCGGTTCAAAAGAAATGATCAAGACCTACACAGATTGTCCTTGGGTAAAAGCAAAAAAGATGAGGGATTTATTGTTTGGTATGAAAGCACGTGCTCAAGAAGAGATTATTCAACATAAATGGCAGGTGCTCGCCTCTTGGATGGGGCATAGCAGTATTGAGCAAACGGCTTCAAATTACCTTCATGTTTTGGATTTATTAGCAGTCGATCGAATTTATAATTCGCCGTGTATCATTTCAAAAAAAGTATTAGAACAGTGTTTTAGTCCAGTGAAGTCAAGTACAGACTACATAAACCTAAATCGTTATACTCAGCAGCAGAAATGGTTTAATTCTTATCAGCAAACACAGCCAGTTACGATGGCTGGCCGACAAGAAAAGAAGTTTAGTATAGAGAAGAGTACTCTGACACCTTTTCAACGTTTGATAAGTTTTAGAGAAGGTCGTTTAAGCGAAGATACCCAAGCTCAAGAATGGATGCAACGATGTCAATGGATGAGCACTAAATGGATGGATCGCCAAAAATTTAATTTAAAAACGAATTATGTTTATAGTAAGAATTTAGAAGAGAGTTGGTTTGATGAACTTTACGAAAAGGCTAAAAAACTGACTCGTCAAGATGAAATAATTCCTCTCCTTGATTTTCATTATAAAGATGATAGGCAGCAAGATGCACTGAAAGAAAAGAACATGGTTAAGGCGCTTAAAATATTATTATTATTTGGAAAACTGCGTAAGAATTTTCTACATTTTCAATGCCGAATGAAAGGTGATGAGCAACAAATTGTTAATTTTATTACTGGTATAGAGCCAATGTTAGGAGATCATCTGTATTTAGAAAAACAAAACTACCCAGTTAATTTGGATGCTCCTGAGCGAACCGTTAAATTTAGTTTTCAAAGAGTTGTCGGCTCTAACAAAAAAAATGTTACTCCGCTGGTTATATTTAATTTAATGTTAAAAATCATGCTAGAAGATGAACTCTGGTTGAAATAGCCTAAGCAAACTGAAAAGGGGGAATTGTTTAAAAATCTCTCTGGTTATAAGTAAACTGTCTTTATGAAAAGCATCATACTAACTTTGATTCATAATAAAGGGAATTTAAAAGCTTTAGCATCACAATTTGGTCACTGGATTTTAGACAATAGTGTAAAGATTAGCACTTTGGTAAATCGATGAGCTAAAGTGTTGTAGTCCAAACTCGATCTGACAATTACCCATTTTTTAGTGTGCCCGTCAGGTTAAATTTGAACTGAATTTTTCTCAGCCCAAATTCATTTCCAATCAAGTTATGTTTCAAGTGGCGTGCGAACACTGCACAATTTAATTCACGGTGCCTAAGACAGGTATCAACTTCGGACCAGCCATTCTAGCTTTGCTAATGATTTCCACCAGCTCATCATAAGTCAGTTCAAACTTATCCTCACTATCAAATACATAGACCATATTCTTGCCTTCATGTTCAGGTGGAGTAGGTGGTACAAATCGTTTCGGGATAAGAATTTGTGCGAGTTGTTCGTCAGTTAATTTAAATAAGTGCATGTTTTTATCCTACTCTTGGTAAGTCAGACCATTTGGTTAAATACGAAGGTGATCTAAGGTTTTGATTCATGTGCCATGTGGCTTCTTTATTGTTGGCAATGCCTAGCGTGACGAGATTCTTCCCAAACCGTTCACTGATTGCTTCGATGGCATCTGAAAGCCTTTCTCGCTCTTGCTTATGTGAATAGTCCGTGAATAGATCGGGCACAAACTTGGATTGATCTGTAATTTCGAGCAGCACGATTCCCGCCTTTTTATACTTAAAGCCTTTCTTAAATATCTGATCGATGCCTTTCATCGCGGCCTTGGTGATGAGCAGTAGATCATCCGTATGCTCATGCATTTGAACGACGATGTAAGGCGAGTAGCGCTCTGTCTTATCAAAGCGACTGGTTTGGATATACACGCCGATCATCTTGCAGATTGAGCCATCTTCCCGCATTCGTTTCACGGCTCTGGCCACATAAAGCCGAACCGAAGCTTTAATGTCATCCATTTCATACACTGGGTTGCCATATGAACGGCTGCTGATGATTTGCTTCTTCGCTACAGTATCATCACTAAGGTCAATACAAGAAAGGCCCTGTAGCTCAAGCACCGTCTTTTCCATCACGATACTAAACTGCTTTTTGATTTCTTTAGGATTGGCATTGATCAGATCCAGCACAGATTGAACACCCATAGTATTGAGCTTCTTACAGTTCTGTCTGCCTACGCCCCAAACCTCAGACACATCAACCTGCGCGAGTAGCGTTTCTGTAGAGCATGGGTCCATATGGGCCAGATTACAGACCCCATTGAAGAACTTGTTTTTCTTGGCGAGATGATTGGCAATCTTGGCTTCGGTTTTAGAGCGACCAATTCCAATACAGCAGGGTAGGCCTAACCAACGCCAAGCCTTAGCCCTCATGTCTTGAGCATATACAGTCAGGTCAAATAGATGCTCGTAAGCTGTGAGCTTCAGAAAGCATTCATCAATGGAATAGACCTCTTGATCTCCTGGTGCAACATAGTCCCCAAGCAGCTCCATAAAGCGCTTGGACATTTCGCCATATAAGGAGAAATTACTGGATAGCACCTGAATGTTATGTTGTTTGATCAGCTCTTTAATTTGGAATACAGGAACACCCATCTTGATGCCTAAGTCTTTCGCTTCCTGGCTTCTGGCCACGGCACAGCCGTCATTGTTGCTGAGCACAATGGTTGGGCGATCATTCAAGGCAGGATTAAACACACGCTCACACGAGACGTAGCAATTATTCACGTCGACTAACGCGAATATTTCATTTTCACTTTGCATGGTTATTCTTCTTTTTATGAGCGGTGATAAATACGCTTTAAATTAAAAGTCACCACACCCCAGATTGATATGGTCTGACTATCATCAGGAATGATGTGATTGTAATTCGAATTTTCAGCCTTCAACCAAAGTTCTGGAAGCGGATAATCTTCATCTCCAAATATTTCTTTGATTTCAGACTTGGACATCTTATTGGTGATCATCAGCCGCTTAATGGTCGAGGCATTGTCATCAATCAGGGCAACCACGATATCGTAATGCTTGGCTTCAATACTGCGATCAATAATGATTGGATCATTAATCTCTAGGCCAGCATCGAGCATGGATTCACTGTCTACATAGGCAATAAAAGTAGAAATAGGGTTGTGAATCAGGAACTCATTCAGATCGAGTGCTTTGTCTTGCTCATCCTTGGTGCTGAAGGCCGGACCTGCAGGAATACGCTCTAAAGAGACGGGAATAGATACTTTGGATTTGGGTAGGACAGCAGTAAGCCCTAATTTTTCAACAAGCTCATTTTGAACAGCGATTTGTTCAAGCACGGTGTTGATGGTAGGACTTGGTTTACCCTCTGGACCCATGAGCTCTTGTAAAGATGACCATGCGTCGTCAGAGAAGTAAATAGGCAACTTCTTAGACATGAGATACTCCTACGCTACGAGGCGTGTTTGGAAGTAGAATTTGTTTAAATAGGATATTACTAACAGCGTTTAAAATTCAAATTTAAAAAGTTGTGGATAAACAAGGATGCGTCAGAATAAGACGTTTTGTTTCTGCTCATCGCGTGGAAATGTGACGAATTCATCGGGCATTTGAAAGAAATATTCATGCGCATGTTCATGATCGGCTGTTAGCCAGTCTTTTCTGTACTGTTCTGGAATAACGATGATGGATCGCTTCTCATCCTTCGGTGCATGGAATTGTTTCATAAAAGGGTGATGGTCCGAATTGATGGTCAACATTGAAAAGGAACGTACCTTATTGCCATTAATCACTGCATCATCATAGATCCCTGCAACAGTAAAAGGCTGATCATCTTTACGCTTGATGGTGTACCAGTGTGGCTTGCCATTGATGTATTTCGGCTCATAAAATTCTTGTACTGGGACTAGGCAGAACTTGCTGTACTTCCAAGCATGTCGAAAGCTAGGCTTATCTGCTACAGACTCAGTTCTGGCGTTATAAGTATGACTGCTGAACTTCAATTCTTTCGCCCAGCTCGGTAGTAATCCAAACTTTGCAATATCAAGCTCTAAGTGATCTGAGCCGTTCAGAATGATTGGAGCATGATAGGAAGGGAATACATGATCCTTAAGCTCAAGATCAAACTGGCTTGTATCGACACCTAAGAGTGTCAAATTTCTTTTATTTGGAAATAGGTAATTTGAGCACATAGCCTGATCACATAACTAAAGAATTTATCTGAAATTGTATACGATGCTTTATGGAACACATGGGATTTATGGTGTCAGTTCAAGTAGGCTATATGAAAAAAGTCATGATGGGGCAAGTTACATTTTCAGTTAAAGTATGACTTATGGGATGCAAAACTACGTTGGGCGTGAAGTCATAAAAAAATTAATCAGGATTTTGCATAAATAGTGCGCCGTAAGGCGCATTATTTTTAAGGAAGGTTTGTATTACTCGACAATATATAACTTATGTTTTTTTTTCGGGGGCTCAACTTTAGCTAAAGCATCAAATGTTAATTGATTAAAATCTTCTTCAGAGATTCCAATTTCATCAAGCATTTTATTTTTATCAAAAGATGGTTGTGAGGGGTTTTGTTGCATAAATATGTAAGCATCTGATTTAAATAAATTTAATTTTGGATCAAAAAATAATCAAAACTTTTAAAATCATATAGTTATGAAATCTTTGTGCAACAAAGCCGTTCAAGCTATAAAAGTATCAAGAACTGGCGGTGATGGGTGGCATAGATTAGCCAACCCACCAGCATTTGATGGGACAATAAACAATGATAAATGTGTTATTATTGTTGATGATACCCAGACCCAAGGTGGTACTTTTGCAGCATTAAAAGGTCATATTGAAACAACTGGGACGAATAAAGTTATTGGAGCATATGCACTGACGGGTAAACAATACTCATCACAATTAGCTCTAAGTAAAGAAACTCTTCAGCAATTGAGGGATGTATATGGTAATCTTGAAGCATGGTGGAAATCGATTTACGGGTACGATTTCGAAAGGCTCACAGAGTGGGAAGCAAAGTATATCCTCAACTCTCGTAAAACAGCTGACGAAGTCCGAGATAGAATCATTGCGTCAAAACAAACGTGATGCTTATGCACTTATGATGAAAATGAATTAATTATTAGGGTGTGTTGACACTTTTAGCTTAAAAAAATAGCGAAGTAGTAAAATCAAATCGCCAAACCCAATTTTACTATTCGCTATGCCTCGTACCATGCTGACAGATCAACACTGGCAAAAGTTGAAAGTTATTCTGCGTAATTTATCCATTCACCACAACTCAAATTTACGCAATTTTATTGAAGCTATTCTCTATAGAATTAGAACAGGCTGTCCGTGGCGAGATATTCCTTCTTGTTTTGGTCATTCAAACTCTATTTTCAAACGTTTTAATCGTTGGTCAAGCAGCGGTAAGTTACTTAGATTATTCAAATTGCTAGCCTCATGCCCCGATATGGAGTGGATTTTTATTGATGGCTCTCATGTACGTGCTCATCAACATTCTGCCGGCATAGCGAATCAATCTATTTCTAAAAGTGTAGGAGGAAACTCCTCAAAAATACATTTGATTGTTGATGCACATGGCAATCCTATTGATTTCATAATTACCGATGGGACCACACATGATGTTAAAGTTGCACCTGATTTAATATCAACATTAGATTTAAAAGAGACAAAAGTGGTATGCGCAGATAAAGGCTATGATTCAGAACCACTGCGTGAACAGATCAGGAAAACAGGGACTAAAGCGAATATACCAAAGAAAACGAATAGCCAATCTAACAATGACCATATGGACTGGTATTTATATAAAATCAGGCATTTAGTTGAAAATATGTTTTGTAGATTAAAGCAATTTAGAGGAATAGCTACTCGATATGACAAGCTCAAAAGAAATTATCAAAGTTCTGTTGCTTTAGCCTGTATATTTTTATGGCTACCTTTATAGGGTTAATTATGAACAGTAAATGTCAACAGACCCTAGTCATATTTTATAACAAGAAAAAATAAACCATGGCTTTTGGGTTTATGAATAGACTCAATAATGCCCCCCAATTACTCATTGATCGGTAAAAAAGGTAAGACAGCTTTTCGCTCTCTTCTTAGCTTAGGAATTTCTGAATTATAGCCCATAAAATCAGCAACGCCCTCTAACGCTGTCATACAGCGTTAGAGGGATAATGATCTCAAGATTGTATTGCTTGGGCTGTCTAATTTGCCGTATTAGACACCATCACCATCACCAGCCCAAACCATATCCACTTTTTTAAGCATTGCTTAATGCACTGGCTAAATCACCAGTACCCTTCAAGTCAGACACCTGTCCCTCCAAAGGCTGACTAAATTCAATACGCTGAATCTTTGCTGCCCGCTCTGCGGAGAACACTGGGATTTGACTCATCGCAAATTCAGACAGTGCGGTAATGGTTAGTGAGGGATTCACACCTAAATTCCCAGGTACAATCGAACCATCTAATACGCGTAAATTTTGATAACCAAAGACTTGACCAGTGAAGTCCACAACGCCATTCGACTTGTCATTGCCCATCGCGACACCACTCATAATATGTGCTGTCGTTGGCGTTCCCAGTAGAATTTCAGTAAGTGCAGAACCAGGTTCTCCACCTAACTTTTGTGCAATCATTTTAGTGGCTTCTTCAGCCGCAGGGAATGAAACGGTGAGTGGCGTGTCCCCTTCTTTTTGCACAGCAGTGATACTATTTTTGAACAGTCGATACCACTTTCTACGCCATTCAAAATGAATGAATGCTTCAGACTTTTGCATCACCAATAAAATGATAGAGTCTTTGGCTTTACCCTTATAACGCAGTACTTTAAAGGTTTTTAAGGGATGTAACAGTGTATTGAACACAAACTTCATAAAGCGCATAAAGCCCTGACCAGTCACCATAGGCACGTATGGAATATAAATCCATGAAGCATCCGCACCTTCAGGGAAACGTGTGACCTCGATATTGGTATCTGCATCGACTGAAATAAAGGAGCTGATAGCCACACCATCATCCAGTTTTTTACCAGTATTGTTCACTGTGGTCAGGGTTTCCGAGTTCGTCCGAACTTCCTGTCCCAGCAATGAAGAAATATTGGGTAAAGTTTTATGCTGATCACGCATTTTTAACAACATCGGTACCGTACCCATTACACCCGCAGATAACACCACCCCACGACTGCGCAAACTATACTGACGAACATTCTTTCCTAAAGTTTCTTTGACTATTACTTCGTAACCTGCGCTACCATCTTCATTCAGTGGTGTAATTTTCACCACTTCAGAACTTGGACGAATTTCAACGCCATTACGCTCAGAAAAATACAGGTAATTTTTCATCAGGGTATTTTTGGCATTATTACGACAGCCCAACATACAAGCGCCACAATAAATACAGGAGTTACGATCTGGCCCCTCTCCATTGAAATACGGATCTTTCGCTAATTGTCCTTCTTGACCAGCTACTTGCGAAAAGAAGACCCCCGTATTCACCGTTTTAAATGAATTTGCATATCCAATTTCACTCGCAACTTCTTTTAACGTTTCGTCTGCAATATTGGTATAAGTATTATTCGCTGTACCCAACATACGTTGAGCGAGACCATAAAACGGCTTTAAGGTTTCTTTCCAGTCTTTACGAATCTTGGTCCATGCCTCAGACTCAAAAACAGCATCAGGTGGAATTAAATGTACATTGGCATAAATTTGTGAGCCCCCACCGACGCCCACCCCATGCAAAATGGTGGTTTTACTGGTGAAAGTAAATTGCATCGTACCTCTGAATCCCAGTTCAGGCCGCCACAAATAGTTTTTGGTGTCTAAATTTGTAGTTGGAAAATCCTTGTCTTCACGGCGTAATCCTTTCTCCAAAATCAGGACTTTATAGCCCTTTTCACTAAGGCGTAAAGCACTGACCGATCCACCAAAGCCTGAGCCAATCACGATTTGATCAAAATCAAAATCTTTATTATTCATCCTATTAACTCCTTTAAAAGTTTTATTTTTCTGTTTTTAAATACACTAATTCCTTCACTTCAAAATATCCATCTTGAAGTGAAAAGTGATGTTGAGGTTTTTAAATTTAAGCGCTTATGACTTCATCCGAATCAATAAATTCAACAGCCAATTGGCAAATTTTCCGTAAGGCGGCGCGAGAAACTTCAAGCTCGAAAAACCCGCCTGATAAAACACAGGACGCATTTTGGAAAAAGTCAAAAAGCCTTCATAGCCATGATAATGCCCCATCCCGCTGGCACCGACCCCACCAAATGGCAAGTCATGCTGCCCGACATGAAATAAGGCATCATTGACCGAAACCCCGCCCGACATAACTCGGCTGATATAAAATTCGACTGAGCTTTTATTATTGCTAAATGGATAAAAGGCCAATGGACGATCACGCTGCACAATATAGTCCACTACCTCTTCAGGCTTCTGGTAGGTTTTGACCATCAAGATCGGACCAAAGGTTTCACGCGTATCAATTTCCATCTCATCATTGCTGTTCAACACCAAAGTCAGTGGAAATTTTCGTGTCGCAGCATCTGGCTCTTGCTGATTTAAATTAATCAAACTTGCCCCTTTGGCTTCAGCATCTGCCAAGCTATGCACTAAGCGCTGAAATGCGCGCTCATCAATCACAGAAGTATAATCTTTGCTATGAATATCAGGCACATGTTCCTGAACCCACGCTGCCGCGGCTTGAATAAATGCTTGTAACTTCGACTCATGCACAAATAAATAATCGACATTGGTACAAATTTGTCCCGCATTAAACTGTTTCACAAACATAATGCGTTCTACAGCTTTATCGATGGGGTATTCAGGGTCAATCACCGCAGGAGATTTACCACCCAGCTCCAAAGTCACTGGCGTCAAGTTTGGTGCAGCAGCAGCCATGACTTTACGCCCTGTCGCACCAGAGCCAGTAAACATCAGGTGGTCAAACGGCAATTTTGAAAATGCGATGCCTACTTCACCCGTCTCATCGAAAATCTGTAATTTTTCCGCTTTAAAGTATTTGGGGCTTAACTCCATCAGCAATTCGGCCAAATGTCTTGAATTTTCAGACATTTTAACCATAGCGGTATTTCCCGCAGCAAACACGGCCGACAACTGTGAAAACATCAAATTGATGGGGAAATTCCACGGCACAATAATTCCAATCACGCCCAGTGGCTGAGGAATCACACGGTTCTTCGCACCAAAATACAGGCTATGATCGACATGTCGTTTTTGTACTTTCGTCCATTGCTTCAAATGTTTGATGCTGCCGTTAATGTCATCCGTGACAGTAATAATTTCTGCCAATAAGGTTTCATGGCGTGAACGATTTCCATAATCACGATTCAAGGCGTCAATAATTGCTTCACGGTGATTGTTAATCAATGCTTTTAAATTCAGTAAATGTTGCTTGCGTTGTTCAATCGTTTCAATGCCTTGCTGATGAAAGCTTTTGCGCTGTAATTGAAAACAATCGTGCAATGTCTGTTCTATCACTGTTTGCTCGATATGAGACTGAACCGTAAGTTGCATATGCTTTTCCTTTCACGGCTAAAAATGGTGATTCAATACTTCTTTTCTATGTTGGTTGAGATAATCTCTTATCCTACTTTAACAAATGACTTGAATTATGCTTGACTTTTTAGGACACTAAATTGATCTTTTAGGACAACACGGAATGTTGTAATGGGAAGTTATATTCGTGCAGCCAGCCTCGGCGGTTTTGAAGACTTAGTCCGTAGTTATGGCATAAACCCTATAGGAATCTTGAAAGAGATCGGGATTTTACCTGCTTTACTCCGCGATCCAGATTCATTTATTCATTATGATCATTATTTAAATTTATTGGAAAAAGCGGCCTTAGCCTGTCAGGATGACTGCTTCGGTTTAAAACTCGGCGCACTCCAAAATATTAGCACAATCGGTTTGATTGGCGTCTATATGTCCCGACAAACGAGCATACTTGAAGCCTTAAGCGTGGCGCAAAAGTATGTCTATTTACATGCTGAAGGCGTTGTCTTTCACGTCTCGCAACATAATGCTCTGTTCTGTAAGCTGAACTTTGTGCGTTTAAGTGAATACAACACCGATGTACCACAAAAATCACAACTGGCCATTTGCCTTGTCGCGAATATTTTAAAAGATTTGATTGGCCCACAGTGGCATGCAGAAAAAATTTGCTTCAAGCAAAAAGCACCACAAAAAGGAGCTCAAACTTTCCAAGCACATTTTTCCTGTCCAGTGGAATTTGAAACCGATGAGGATGCGCTTTATTTTCCCGCAAGCTTTTTAAGCTATAAACCCTATAATTTTAATGAAGATGCCATTAATCAACTAATCGTACAGCAGCTTGAAACACAAAGCAGCACCAAAACTGAAGACAATACCGCACTGATAGAGAGTTCAGTCCGCATGCTGATGGCGACAGGAGACTGCAGCATTGAAAATATCGCACTCTGTATGGGAATGCATCCGAAAAAGCTTCAGCGCGCTTTAAAAATGCAAGGAACAACCTATCGAGATATACTCGAAAATGTCCGAAAAAAAGAAGCGCTTCGTATGCTTGATGCAGGCAATGTGAATTTGACAGATATTGCTCTACAGTTGGGCTATGCAGAATTATCTATTTTCAGTCGCAACTTTAAAAGCTGGTTTGGCGTTCCTCCAACCGAGTTAAGAGACAAAAGTCGAAGCCATATTGTATGACTTCTGGTTTTGCTACTTCGTTAAATAAAAAGTACCCAACGAATTCAAGCATATAGTTTAAATCCATTGAATGTCACTCTAATCAATACAGACTCAATTGATTATTTCGGGAAAACAAAGGATGCGACCAAACGTGCCCCCCAACCTTTCGGGCTGCCGTCAGTATCATCAACCCAATATCGAGCACCACCGCCCACACTAATGGCCTGACCATTTAGGCGAATCACTTTGGTCACAGTCAAGTTGACAGGAACTGTGGCTTCTTCTGCATTCCAGTCATATGTCGTTTCAGTATTCAATGCCACCGTCGTACTATTTGGATAAGTGTAACTAGGGTCTGTTGACATTTACTGTTCATAATTAACCCTATAAAGGTAGCCATAAAAATATACAGGCTAAAGCAACAGAACTTTGATAATTTCTTTTGAGCTTGTCATATCGAGTAGCTATTCCTCTAAATTGCTTTAATCTACAAAACATATTTTCAACTAAATGCCTGATTTTATATAAATACCAGTCCATATGGTCATTGTTCGATTGGCTATTTGTTTTCTTTGGTATATTCGCTTTAGTCCCTGTTTTCCTGATCTGTTCACGCAGTGGTTCTGAATCATAGCCTTTATCTGCACATACCACTTTTGTCTCTTTTAAATCTAATGTTGATATTAAATCAGGTGCAACTTTAACATCATGTGTGGTTCCATCGGTAATCATGAAATCAATAGGATTGCCATGTGCATCAACAATCAAATGTATTTTTGAGGAGTTTCCTCCTACACTTTTAGAAATAGATTGATTCGCTATGCCAGCAGAATGTTGATGAGCACGTACATGAGAGCCATCAATAAAAATCCACTCCATATCGGGGCATGAGGCTAGTAATTTGAATAATCTAAGTAACTTACCGCTGCTTGACCAACGATTAAAACGTTTGAAAATAGAGTTTGAATGACCAAAACAACAAGGAATATCTCGCCACGGACAGCCTGTTCTAATTCTATAGAGAATAGCTTCAATAAAATTGCGTAAATTTGAGTTGTGGTGAATGGATAAATTACGCAGAATAACTTTCAACTTTTGCCAGTGTTGATCTGTCAGCATGGTACGAGGCATAGCGAATAGTAAAATTGGGTTCGGCGATTTGATTTTACTACTTCGCTATTTTTTTAAGCTAAAAGTGTCAACACACCCTA